>VGGM01000189.1 GCA_016868515.1 Bacteroidota bacterium
GTACTCTTCGTTAAGCATGAACCTTGCCATCGAGCCTCCTGTACCGGCGCCGGCCGACCAGTTTCCGCCTGCGCCATCGGCCTTGGCCATAAACATAAACTCACCTCTGAATATCCAGCCGCCCCAGTGGCTGCCAGGTTCGCGTTCCTCGGTGATGGTCTCCACCTTCCAGTCGATTATGACCCCTTGTGTCTTGTCGACCATTGCATACGGATGCCACATGTCGCCTTCAGGAACAACTTCGGGGAATATATTTTTCAGACGACCCACCTCTTTGGGGTTATCTATATCACTGATATCAATCGACACAAGGTCGATGTAGCTGTCGGCGTACAGTATATTACCACTGATGGCCATATCGACATTTCCCATTATTTCGTAGAAGGCTCTCTTTTCGGGATTGGCGGGATCGGAATTATCGATTACATGGATACCTTTCCCTACCTCATTTACAAAAAGGTAGCCGTCCTTGAAGTAGATTTTCCCGGCCTGCCTTATTTCAACAGGTTCGCTTTTCTGAAAACTGTTGCGGAATTCGGTGAACGACATGTATACAGGCACGTTGGCGGTGTATGTGATACGTTCAACTGTCTTGTCCATACATCCCGATGTTGCTGCAGCGAGGATGATGAATGCGGTTGCGGATTTGAGAATGGAAGTCATGGTGGTTACTGGTTACTGGTTACTGGTTACTGGTTGCTGGTTGCTGGTTGCTGGTTGCTGGTTGCTGGTTGCTGGTTGCTGGTTACTGGTTGCTGGTTACTGGTGCTGGTTGCGGGCTTTGCCCTCCGGAGCCTTGGCGAAGGAGGTTTGCGGGTTAAAATGAGGGATTGGTGACCTGTCCGATAAAGAGGAGGGTGTTGGTAGTGCGTTCGCGGATTGCGAAGAGAAAGGGTTTATCAACGATAAACTGCTGTGGCTGTGGCGGAAGGCTTGTGACCTCAACGCCAATGGTAGTGACTGCTGCAGCCTCGGTTCCCTCTTCATCAACCTGAACAAATGTGTTCTGCTTTACGAAGCTGACGAATACAGACTGGTCGGTTATACCCGACAGGTTGGCCTGGAAGGGAATGAAGGCATCGACCATGCCCATTGCCTGCAGTTGCTGGTTGAGATATTTCTCGTATGAGAATTTTAATTTTGGCATCTGCACAATCAGTTTCCCGAACTCTTCCTGGTTGTCCAGTGCTGTTGTTATCTGCTCCCACATTGAGTTGTTGAATGCAGGATAAAAACCGGCAAGGGTGCCATCGGGGACAATCACAATCATGGTGAAGTTGGTTCTTCCGTAAGGCATTTCTGCGGCCTTGTATCCGGTTTCTGAAGTAATTCTGGCCCCGACCTCAGAACGCATGGTGCTTACGCTGATCTGCTGTCCGGCGCCGTTGGTGAATGCCCGGTTCTCGGTTTTGGTTTTATCGAACTGGTAGCTCCAGTCACCCTTGAAATAGAGGGCGTTCATAAGAAACATAACTGCATCGGGTGAGATTTCATCGAGCACCTTTGGTATTTTGCCTGCCGTATTGTCGGAGGCCCATTTATTGATAGTATTGAGCGCAGCCAGTGTTGAGAAGTCAAGAGCTTCAACCGTTGCCTTGTAATCGGTACTCATGGTACTGAGGAAAGAGCTTATAACACTGAACCCGGTGCGGTAGAAAATAGCATTGGCCAGGCTGAAGGTTACCTTCGTGTCGGCCTTAAGCAACTGACTTACAAGGCTTTTATAAGCCTCGTTTATATCAGTTACTGACATTTGGGGCGGATATTTCAGTGCTCCCTGTAACTGGGTGTAGGTATCACCTGCGCAGCCGTTGAGCAGCATAGTGAGGGCGGTGCTAGCGCTTAGCGGCGAAAGCATTAGGTTATCGTCATCATCGGAAGCTACACGTGTAAATAGTTCTATACCGAACTCATTGCTGCTAAGGATAGCCTGAGGTGCGGCTGCGGTAAGGGTCAGGCTTTTCGGGGTAAGATCGGGCTGAACCGGTTCCTTGTCGCATGACGTAAATGAGGCGGCAACAGCCAGCAGTAAGAATGCTTTTATTGTCTCTTTCATATCAGTGGAATTATAAGTTTCACTTCGGTTTATAACCCTATTACGCATATTGAAGTCAAAACGCTGCAAACAGGCCATATTTTTCCGCTGTTTTTTTATCTTTGGGAATTATGCATCTTATAACGTATCATTTATGAAAGCTGCAGGAAGGATGATTATTGTATGTATCCACCCTCCCCGGGCTCACAACCGTATTTAACTGGAGTTTTGACATAATGGCCAGCAGCCGGAAGACACACAACGGCATCACAACCGGGGCAACTGTAACATCCTATTACGGATTCGAAGATTCCGATCTGGGAGTACATTTAACCTATACTTTTCTTTCAGGAGTCGGCAAGAGCCACTTTGAAGCAAAACTCGGAGGTGTACTTAACCTGATGTCGCTTTCAGGAAGCAGCAGTGTTGAATTCTATTTTCTACCGGTTATTTCTTTGGGTTACCGCTATCAGCCACCTGATAGAAACAACTTCTACCGCATCGGCCTTAGCACAGCCGGTTTAGGCTTCGGGTTCGGAACCATCATAAAACTTAAAACTGATTATAAACCAGCAACCCTGAACCCTGAACCCTGAACCCTGAACCCTGAACCCTGAACCCTGAACCCTGAACCCTGAACCCTGAACCCTGAACCCTGAACCCTGAACCCTGAACCCCATGACCATTCTTGTACGCAAAGCCTCGGGAGAGGAGGAACCATTCGATCAGCGAAAGCTTGAAAGCTCATTGCTTCAAGCCGGGGCTGCCGGCGATGCCGTACGGGAGATAATTGAGGATATTTCTGACTGGATTTATCAGGGCGTGACCACCAGGAAGATCTATTCAAGGGCATTTCAGTTGCTGAAGAGGCTGAAGGGGGTGGCGGCACTCCGTTACCGGCTGAAACAGGCTATGATGGAGTTGGGTCCGACAGGTTATCCGTTCGAGTGTTTCATCGGACAGATATTTTCAAAGCAGGGCTTTGAGGTAAAGACAGGGCAGGTTCTGGGTGGGATGTGCATTACTCATGAAATGGATGTTGTTGCAACCGGCGTAAGCGTCCAGCACCTTGTTGAGTGCAAGTATGCCCAGGACCAGGGGAAGTATGTAACAGTGCAGATACCATTGTATGTCCGCTCGCGTATAAACGATATTGTTGACAGGTACAGAACCGATGGCAGGTATGAAGGATTCACCTTTACAGGTTGGGTGGCCACAAATACCAGGTTTTCGTCCGATTCAATAGCATATGCCAGTTGCAGCGGCCTGAAGCTTCTTGGCTGGGACTATCCTGATGGGAAAAGCCTGAAGCAGATAGTTGAAGCAGAGAGGATGTATCCGGTATCGGTTCTCACGCAGCTTTCCAACAGGGAAAAGCAGCAGATAATTGAGAAGGGGGTGGTAACATGCATTCAGCTACTCAATACTCTGGATGTACTCGATGAAATACAGTTCCGCCGCAACAAGTCGACGGCCCTTCTCAAAGAACTCAACGATATAACAACACTTCCGATAATATGATGCGGCAAAGTAATTAAACCCAAACCAGGAACGATGAAACAGTTATCTATTCTTCTTCTGCTCACCTCAGTACTGAGTGCCTATGGTCAGGAGAGCAGTACAGTATATGAATTCCGCGGATACGACCGGACCGGAGTATTCCAAGAGCCAAACCTGGTTAAAGTGTGGCCAGAAAGCGGACCCTCAGAGCTCTACACCATTGATAATCTGGGCAATGGCTATGGTTCCCCCGTGTTTACCGAAAATGAGTTCTTTATTACGGGTGAAATCGATTCAACCGGATATATCTATTGTTTTGACCTGAAAGGCAATAAAAAATGGGAAACGGTACTGGGGCCTGAATGGATGCGCAGTTACCCGGGAGGGCGTGACGCACCGACGGTTGCCGGCAACAGGATTTATATAGGAACCGGTGTTGGTGACCTCTACTGCCTCGAAAGGAGCAGCGGGAAGGTTTTATGGACAAAGAGGCTGAAGGACGACTTCAACGGTGCGCTTCCTCTGCATGGCTATTCCGAGGCTCCGCTTATTGACGGTGAAAGGATATTCTGGACACCGGGCGGAAAGGTGAATAACGTGGTGGCGCTGAACCGCTTTACAGGCAACCTTATATGGACAAACAAGGGTTTCGGTGAACCTATGGGATACAATCAGGCCCGTCTTATCAGGCTGCCGGCAAGGAGCATTGTGGTGACATTCTCATCGTATCATCTCATGGGTTTTGATGCTGCCACCGGAGAGATGTTATGGTTTCATGAGCAGGATAACCTCCCGGTTGAGAAAAGGAAACCAGGCTATGG
>VGGM01000190.1 GCA_016868515.1 Bacteroidota bacterium
TCAGTAGCCAAGGGTGAAAACTCTTTTGCCTTTGGGAACGGTGCACAAGCCGAAGGAACAGGTAGTCATTCCTATGGTTTCAATAGTCTTTCCCGGGGAGAAGACTCCTATGCCATGGGGACCGGAACAGCAGCAATCGGTAGAGGCAGTTTTGCAATGGGTTTTATTGGAAGAGATTCGGCAGGGCACACAACATATAATACCGAGGCCATTGGGGACTGGTCGTTTGCTATTGGAATGGGATCAAAAGCAAATGGAATCGGTTCATTTGCCATTGGAACCAAATGCTATGCCAATTCGCCATATTCTTTCGCATTTGGTGCTGAATCCACTACAGGCTCAAAGTATTATGCTATTGCATTTGGCTATAAAACAACCGCAAATGGATATGCTTCATTTGCAGCAGGAGCAAGGTCAATGGCAACTGCAGATTTTTCTGTTGCTTTAGGACGTTCTGTAGCCAGCGGAACCTGTAGTTTTGCTGCAGGCAATGGAGCGCAGGCGTCAGGTTATGGCTCTGCTGCTATGGGATACCTTTCAGGAGCTGCTGGCGACTATTCTATTGCTGCAGGTTATTACCCTATTGCTGAGGCATACGCCTCAGCCGCTTTTGGCAGACATAACATTATCGGTGGCAACCGCAGTTCGTGGGTATCTACTGATCCATTGTTCGTTATTGGGAACGGTGCCTCAAAGGAATCTCTCTCAAATGCCTTTACGGTTCTTAAAAACGGGTATGTTGGAATAGGTACTCCAAATCCGGGTTCCTTTACAGATATTCAAGGTTCAGGAACTGGTAACTTAATGGTGCCTGCCGATAAGCCTTCAGGCACAACAGCAATAATCAGAACCGGAGATGTTGCACCAGACCATAGAATAGCACTTATGCTGATGAGAAACAGCGATGATGCCAGTACTACGGACAGGAGGGTGTCACTTGTATTTGGTCACTCAGCCTGGGGGTATATGCCGCAACATTTTTACGGCCGGATTTCAGGTGGAAACAATTCTAATAGCGGAGCTGCTGGATATTTGGCATTTCATGCTGGTTATGACGGAACTGGAGCCGTGGATCACTTTAAAATATATGCTGATGGCAACGCTTCATTGTATGGGAGACTTACTACTGCTGGTTATCCAGGAGGAGCTGGAAGCATGAACGGATATAGTCTCGAAATTGGAGGGCCTTCCCCTTCAGCAACAAATCGTTACGCAACAATATTTCTTCATCATCACAGCGCTGTTGCTCACCAATTACGATACACAAGTGGGGTTCTTTATCTGGAGGCGGCAAGCGGTTATGGTTCTACCACAACCCCAACATTTCAGGTTAATGGTCCTCTTTATGCTGCGGTTAACGGCGGAAACGTAGGTATTGGTACAGCTTCCCCGGCCCACAAACTTGATGTAGCAGGAAGGATAAGGATCAGATATAATGGAGAGACTGCTGGTTTCTGGCTAATGAATCAGGGAAACACTTTGAACAGGGCTTTTATTGGCATGAATGATGACAATTCTGCAGGATTTTACGGAAGTGGTTCTTCATGGGGCTTATTAATGAACCTGGATAATGGTAACGTCGGAATAGGCCAGGCACCGGGGTCCTCAAAGCTGGCGGTAAATGGCGGTTTATGGTGTTCGGGACAGACAGTCGCTGGGACTAGTTATGTAACTGGAAGTGTTGGAGTTGGGATAGCACCTTCTTACAGACTTCATATTAAAACATCAGAGACAACTTTTGCCGGTAAAATTGAGAACAGCCTAGTGGGCAACACCGCACATGGGCTATTAATTAGAGCAGGTGGGAATAGTATTACAAATGCAGGCGGGCAGTACATCCAGTTCCAGAATAATAGCGGGACAGATATTGGATCAATTGATCAGAATTCTTTGAGCTCAGGTGTTGTATATAACACAACATCAGACGCACGAATAAAAGAGAATATCAGAAACACTCTTTACTCCCTGAATCATCTGATGTCAATAAGAGTCAGGGATTTTAACTTCATAAATGATCCTTCAGGGACTCGGGTAACAGGGTTTATTGCCCAGGAACTAAAAGAGATATATCCCGATGCTGTAACCGTTTCAACCAATGAAGATGGATTATGGAAAGTGGACTATGGCAGGCTTTCGCCTCTTATTGTCAAGGCTATTCAGGATCAACAGCAGATAATTGTTTCACAGGGCAATCTAATTGAGAAGCAGAACCAGGAATGTACATCTTTAAAATCGGAATTGCAAACCCTTAAGGCCGAGGTTGAGGCGCTGAAGGCGATGATTATGAACGGGAATAAATAGGTATTGGGTAGGTGTCAGGTATCAGGTGTCGGGTACCGGGCGCCCTACGCTCTCCTTGGTGCCGGAGGCACGACACTACCCTCCCAATTCGATAAGTTATGTACAATAGTGGCGTATATTTAAACATTGCATCTTTAATAATACGCCATGTTTTTGAATTGCGAAAAAGTTCGCAACGAAAACTTTCGCAATGACTATCCCCTTAATTTTGGTACAGATGGTAAGGTATTCTCTCCAAAATTTGTAGTTTTAAGCACTAGATATTACAACTATGAAAAGACTGATATTTACCATTCTGGCAGCCGGCTTTATGCTTACGGCTACAGCCCAGACACGCGACATCGACAAGCCGACTCTCACGCAGAGGCAACAGGCAGAACTCTATAACAAGAACCTTGAGTGGAAACTCGACAACGTGCTCCCACCAATTATGCGGCGCGAAAACCTCGAGATGTGGGTAATAATCAACTTCGAATATACAGAAGACCCGGTATATCAGACCCTTAACACATGGCCGGGAGACGGAGCCCGCCGCCTCTCAATACTTATATTCCACGACTCGCCGGCCGGATTCAAAAAGCTTTCGGCTACATGGCACGGTGCAGGTGCATCGGGTTACATGTATGAGGGTATCTTCACCGACCGTGCCTCCGGCGCCGAAGCTCAGTTCACAGCAGTAGCCGACTATATACGCAAGGCCGACCCGAAGCGCATAGGCATAAACTACGATCCTGGGGTTATTGATGATTTCAGCCACGCCAACGGGCTGTCGCACCTGTACTACGAACGCCTCTATAATGCCATCGACAAAAAATACCGCGAACGCCTTGAGTCGGCAAAAAAAGTGGTTATAGGATGGTTCGAAACCCGCACTCCGTGGGAGGTAGATTTCTTTCGCCACATGGTTGGCATTGGGCACGACCTGATTAAGGAGTTCTTCAGCAACGCCGTTATCACCCCTGGCGTTACAACCAGTGCCGATGTTCAGTGGTGGATAACAGAGCGCATTAAGGAGAAGAAACTCGACTACTGGTTCTTCCCGTCAGTTAATATCAAAAGATCGGATGCCGACCGCGCAATATACGGTGCTGCCGACAACGTCATCCGTCGCGGCGACATGCTGCACTGCGATGTGGGCATCAGCTACATGGGACTCACAACCGACATGCAGCACAATGCATATGTTCTGCGTCACGGTGAAACCGATGCTCCGGCCGGACTGAAGGCTCTGTTTGAAAAGCACAAGCGGTTCCAGGACATATCACTTGAAGAGATGAAAGAGGGCCGCACCGGAAACGAGATTCTCAAAGCGGTTCTTGAAAGGGGCCGTGCCGAGGGACTCAATCCGGTGATGTATTCCCATCCGGTCAACTACTTTGGCCATGGTTCCGGAATGACCATAGGCCGCACCGAACAGCAGGTGTTTCTTCCGGGCACGGGCGAGCACCCTCTGTATGAAAATACAACCTATGCCCTCGAGTTCAGCGTGGCTGCCGATATTCCCGAATGGGGCAACCAGCGGGTAAGCCTTGGTTCCGAAGAAAACATAATTTTCATTGACGGAAAGGCGCGATTCGTCGACGGCAGACAGGAGAGATTATATATTGTTAAATAGTTACGAGTTGCGAGGTCCGGGTTAAAAGGACAAAGAATATGAGTTCGTTTAAGGATCTTGATATTTTCAAAATGGCTTTTGAGATGTCATTAGACATCCACAGGCTATCGTTGAAACTTCCTCAATTTGAGATGTATGAACAGGGATCACAACTGAGGCGGTCATCAAAGAGTATTAAGGATGCAATTGTTGAAGGCTATGGAAGGAGGAGATACAAACAGGACTTCATAAAATTCCTTGTCTATGCCCACTCTTCATGCGACGAAACAATTAATCACCTATCAACGATCATACAACTATACCCTGAAATATCTGAATTCAGTGAATATCTCCCCAGATATGATCATTTGGGCAGAAAGATCAACAAATTCATAAACTATGTTGAAGAAAACTGGAATAACTTATCAGAACCAGATTCATTAATCAACTATTAACCCG
>VGGM01000191.1 GCA_016868515.1 Bacteroidota bacterium
CGAGCCGCTCTTCTTGATAATATTAAAGTCGACACCGAGGTCAACCACTTCGCCTGCCTGCGAAATTCCCTCACCATAAAGTATGTCGAAGTCAGCCTTCCTGAAGGGTGGTGCAAGCTTGTTCTTCACTACCTTAACCCTGGTACGGCTGCCAATGGTCTCTTCACCTTCCTTAATCTGGTTGGTACGCCGTATGTCGAGTCTGACGGAGGCGTAGAACTTCAGTGCGTTACCACCGGTTGTTGTCTCGGGATTCCCGAACATTACCCCTATCTTTTCCCTCAGCTGGTTAATGAAGATGCATGTGGTGTTGGTTTTGCTGATATTTGCAGTCAGCTTTCTCAATGCCTGCGACATCAGCCTTGCCTGCAGACCCATTTTGGAGTCACCCATCTCTCCTTCGATTTCGGCTTTTGGAGTAAGGGCGGCCACCGAGTCGATAACAATTATATCGATAGCTCCCGATCTAATAAGATGGTCGGCTATTTCGAGAGCCTGCTCACCGTTGTCGGGTTGTGATATCAGCAGGTTTTCGACGTCAACACCAAGCTTCTGGGCATAAAACCGGTCGAATGCATGTTCAGCATCGATTATGGCTGCAATGCCGCCGTTTTTCTGAGCCTCGGCAATAGCATGGATTGCCAGTGTCGTTTTTCCCGAGGCCTCCGGTCCGTAGATTTCGATAACCCTGCCGCGTGGTATCCCTCCGATACCAAGGGCGGCATCGAGGCCGATTGATCCGGTCGATATGGTCTGGATGTTTTCAATGGCATTATCACCCAGTTTCATTATTGTTCCACGGCCAAATCCTTTTCGATCTTGCCGAGTGTGATCTCAAGAGCCTTGAGCTTCTCCTTGTTGATCTCTTTTTTTTCTTTTTCCATAGGTTTATTATTGGCAGGTTATAATTTCAGATGTACTGCTTGAAAATCTGGGCAGCATGGTCTTTGGTGTCGACTTTTGATATTACTTTTTCGATAACACCCTCACTGTTAATGATAAAGGTTGTTCTTATCACCCCGAATACCTTTTTCCCATACATGTTTTTCTCACCCCAGGCTCCGTAGGCTCCGAGAATCTTCTTCTCCGGGTCGGCAATGAGCGGGAAAGGGAGCTTATACTTTTCAGCGAAGCGGCTGTGCGACTTGGCTGTATCGGGGCTGACACCAACTATCTCGAATCCCTGTTTAAGGAACTTTTCATAATCATCTCTCAAACTGCATGCCTCAGCAGTACATCCAGGGGTGTCATCCTTGGGATAGAAATAGAGTACAAGTCTCTTTCCCCTGAAACCGGAAAGAGTGATACTTTTGCCGTCGTAAGAAGTGCCCTCAAATTCCGGGGCTTTTTGTCCTTCAGTCAGTTTTGCCATTGTATTGCACACATTTTTATTAAACGTAAATTTAAGAAGTTTGAACCGGTAAATGAAATCAATGATCAATTTGTTATTAACAACAGTTGAAAATCCAAACGGTTGTGCTAATTTTGTAACATACAGTAAAACAATAAGGTAATAGATAAATGAGGGGGAGGAAGAATTTGATACAAGGCATCAATACCCGGATTTCAGGGTTGGCGGCAGCATGCATTTATCTTCTTCTTCCTTCGGTTCTGTATGCACAGCGTGTTACCGGGCAGTCAGCAGCAGAAGCATTCGCCTCAGGTGACTTCATTAAAGCATACAGCGAGTATACAGTGTTGCTTGAAAGCTTCCCCCGTGACCCGGTTTACCTGTACGGAGCAGGTGCGAGTCTTGTTAAGATGGGCAGTAACCCGGCAGAGGCTTCCCGCCTGCTTCTGAATGCAATTACCTACAATTCAGCTATAAGAAGTGTGCCTGCAGATGCAAGGTTCTATCTGGCCAGGGCGTACCATCTTGAAGGCAGGTTTTCGGAGGCTGTCAGGGAGTATGACCTGTTTTCCAGCGGAGAGGGCAGAAGGATCGCCAGGGAACTGGGCGTAGCCGGGTTCATAAAGGAATGCATCGGGGGGCAGGGAGCTCTTCCTGTTACCGGGCAGACGATACCTGCAATTGAGGCCCCGGTGGTTGAAGCTGTTGCCGAAGAAGATCTGACACCTGCAACACCCGGTTACATTGATCGGAGGATCGATTCCCTGCTGGAAAAGGCATTATCATATCTTACAGCATCAGATTCTGTACTGACCATGATTTCGCATCTTGAAGGTCAGCTTAGCAGTGCGGCATTAAATAACAGGCAGGCGATAAGGATTGAGGTTGACAGTCTGAAGCGATTGCTGGCGGGTTACTCAAGGTTGTCGGATAGTCTGATTATGGCCGCAGGGTTGCAGGTTCAAAATGTACAGGCACTGCAGAAAAATGAACCGGTAAAGACCGGTGTTTCACATATTTCACCGACAACAGACACCATCGTTATTCCATCGGAAAAGGTATCCCTCCCCGGTTCGGATGTTCCTGTCACACACACCACAGGCGGGCAGAAGCCGGCTGAACCGGTTACAAGGGTATTTGCTGTAAAGGACCAGCCGTTCTATTCTGATCAAAAACAGGTGCCGGTTAATGAGGCTTTTCCCCCGGGACTGCACTATACTATACAGATTGCCGTTTTCAGGAACCCTGTTGCACCTGCACATTTCAGAAGGTTATATCCGGTTTTCGGTATCAGAAATCCCGGCAGTGAGTTAACCTTCTACTACACCGGGCTGTTTCGCAGGGCAGGTGATGCGGCACAGGCGCTGCCACTGGTGAGGAATGAAGGATTTAAGGATGCCTTTGTGGCCATTATGATGGATGGCAGACAGGTCTCAGCCGAACGGGGTGCAATGCTGGAAAAGGAATGGGGAACCAGGGGCCTTGCAGAATGGAAAGGTGTGGTAGCCGCGCCCGAAACAGACCCGGTTAAGGCCGATACAGTTCCACCTACCCTTCTGTTCAGAGTGGAGATATTGAAAACGACTAAACCGGTTACAGCTCAGCAACTTGCCGAGATTGAAAGAGTCGCTGCCGGGCCAGGTCTGGAAATATTAAACCCGGCGCCAGGCAATTATGCTTATTTGGTGGGAAAATTTCTTACTTTTGAGTCGGCTTCATCATATGCTGACCTACTCCGGCGGAACGGTTACAGAGAAGCCAGGGTGGCAGCATATTTGGGTAACAGGGAAATTCCGGTGGAAACTGCAATTAAATTCTTCGACAGGTAAATGACCAGGGAAAAAACATCACCACGCGAGCAGTCGGGCGACGATCTGGGCCACGAGTATCAGCTGATTCTCTACAATGATGACCATAACAGCTTCGATCACGTTATAAGGTCGCTGGTTGAGGTCTGCGGTCATGACGAGATACAGGCTGAGCAGTGTGCAGTAATAACCCATTTCAGGGGTAAATGCGACATAAGAAGAGGGAGCCGGAGATTATTGTCGCGAATGAGAATGTCGCTCCAGAAAAGGGATTTAACCGTAGAAATTGAATAAAGCTGAGAACCTATGTCAATTGGTGTAATAATATTTTTCATTGTGCTTGGGATATTGCTCTTTGTGGTTGAGTTTATGCTGATCCCAGGCATTACGATAGCAGGAATAGCCGGAGCAATTTTTGTCATAGGCGGAATAATCCTGTCTTTTGTAGAGCATGGAACAACTGCCGGCCTGATTGTCATGTCGGGCACCGCGCTCACTCTTGTAGTTGTTGTAACCCTTATGCTCAGGGCCGGAACATGGAAAAAGCTGATGCTGTCGACCACCCTCGACAGTAAGGTTGACCTGGTGCACAAGGAGGAGGGTAAGGTAAAGGCCGGCGATACAGGAGAGACCGTTACAAGGCTGAACCCAATGGGAAAGGTACGGGTGCACGGCGATTTCTATGAGGCCAGGGCCCTCGATATTCTCATTGACCAGAGAACCCCGGTTGAAGTAGTAGAAGTTGAAAACAACAGACTGATTGTAAAACCAATAAACAGATAAATTATGATTGATGGAATTGGAGTATATGTGGTGATTATCATCGGAGCGCTGATACTGCTCTGGCTTTTGCTTTATCTTATACCTATCGGCCTGTGGTTTCAGGCACTGGTGTCGGGCGTAAGGATTTCCCTTCTGCAACTGATATTCATGAGGTGGAGGAAGGTTCCCCCCTCTGTGATAGTAAGTGCTATGATTGAGGCCGACAAGGCTGGTATTAAACTCAACCGCGACGACCTTGAAGCCCATTACCTGGCAGGCGGCCGGGTGGCTCAGGTTGTTCATGCCCTGGTATCGGCCTCGAAGGCCAATATCGACCTCCCGTTCAAGATGGCTACTGCTATCGATCTGGCCGGAAGGGACGTTTTTGAAGCGGTTCAGATGTCGGTTAACCCGAAGGTTATTGA
>VGGM01000192.1 GCA_016868515.1 Bacteroidota bacterium
CGATTTTTGTCAAAAGTAAACAATTATATCAAAGGTATTTGCAATCTTTGTCGCTAATATCCGTAATTATGAAACACAACGATATTCACATTCCCTTTTGTGATAAATGTGCCATTGAGACTGATTCCCTTTTCAGGCACCTCACAAAGGAAGAGCTCGAAAATATTAATTTTGAAAAAGACTACCGGCATTACAAGAGGGGGGATGTTCTTTATCAGGAAGGGAATCGCATAAACGGTTTCTATTGTATAAACAGGGGAATAATAAAAGTGTTTAAAACCGGACTTGACGGCAAGGAACAGATTATCAGGTTTGCAAAAAGAGGGGATATAATAGCTTACCGCTCAGTTATCAGCAATGAACCGGCATGCACTACCGCTGAGGTGATTGAAGACTGCAGTGTTTGTTTTATTCCTTCTGAGATTCTGTTTTCATTTGTCAAATCAAACCCGTCATTTTCATTTGAGCTGATGAGGCTTACCTGCCATGAGCTTGAAGAGGCAAACTCCTACATTACCGATATAGCCCAGAAAACAGTAAGGGAAAGGCTGGCTGAGGTGCTGCTTCACCTTGTAACTGATTTCGGCCTTGACGAAAACAATTACCTGAAAATATCTCTTACACGTGAAGAGCTGGCGAATATTGTTGGAACGGCAACGGAATCGGTAATTCGCCTTCTTTCAGAGTTCAAGGGGGATAAGCTCATAGAGCTTCATGGAAGAAAGATACGGATCACCAACCAGAAGGGACTGGAAAAAATAAGTAACGTATTTGGTTGATTATCAGTAATATATGTGGATCAATATCGTCGGGATAAGGTATTAATCCATAATGTTATTCAGGATAACATACAGAAGCAGTCCGAAAACAATCAGACCCCCGCTGACCACAAGCATCTGGTTGCTCTCCATGTCCGACAGCTCGGTAATGGCCAGGAAAATTATCCCGAGTACAATAAATATCAGCCCTGATCTCTTTAAAAACTCTTTCATATTTTATAAAAATTAGGTCTTGGTTCCGCTGACTAAAATAAGAATTTAAAACAATAATCCGGAGTCTCTCCCTGTATGTTTTCCGATATGCCGGTAGGCTGATTCAGTAGCCTCCCTGCCTCTTGGGGTCCTTTTCAGATAGCCCTCCTTAATTAAAAAAGGTTCATACACCTCTTCAATGGTTCCCGGTTCTTCACCAACAGCTGTGGCAATGGTGTTTATTCCCACCGGCCCGCCGCTGAATTTCTCAATTATGACACTAAGTATCTTGTTGTCCATTTCGTCGAGGCCATGCTGGTCGATATTCAGAGCGCCCAGTCCGTGCCGTGTAATGTCGAGGTCAATATGGCCGTCGCCAATTACCTGTGCAAAGTCCCTGATTCGCCTCAGAAGAGAGTTTGCAATCCTTGGTGTTCCTCTTGACCGGGTCGCAATTTCAGAAGCCGCCTGATCATTGATTCTGATATTCAGAATAGCTGCCGATCTTTTTACAATTTTTGTCAGCACCAGGTTGTCGTAGTATTCCAGGTGGAATTTGATCCCAAACCTGGCCCTGAGCGGGCTGGTGAGGAGCCCTGATCTGGTTGTGGCACCAACAAGCGTAAAGGGATTAAGGTTAATCTGAACTGATCGCGCGCTTGGCCCCTTATCAATCATTATATCAATCCGGAAATCCTCCATTGCAGAGTAGAGATACTCTTCGACAACCGGGCTTAGCCGGTGGATTTCATCAATAAACAGAACATCCCTTTCGTTGAGGCCGGTAAGAAGGCCTGCCAGGTCACCCGGCTTATCAAGTACCGGCCCTGAGGTAACCCTGAGGTCAACTCCGAGTTCGAATGCTATGATGTTTGCCAGCGTGGTTTTACCCAGGCCGGGGGGGCCATGAAGCAGTACATGGTCGAGTGATTCATTTCTTCTGAGGGCAGCCTGTACAAAGATATTGAGGTTGTCAATTATCTGGGGCTGCCCGCTGAAATCAATAAACGACTCGGGTCGCAATTGTTTTTCCAGCTCTCTGTCGACAGCCGCAGTCACCTCTTTTCTGATGTTAAAACCATCGGTCATGGGTCAAAAATACTATTTAATGATTTTAACATCGCCTTCCGCAGCTCTTATTCTGATACCATTTATGGCGGTCTCCACGTCCCTCCGGTAGGTGATTGAAATGGCCAGCATTCCATCTTCGCCGTATCGTTTCCAGGTTTTTTCCCGCAGCCCTGAATCATAATGCCGCTCCTCCATTACCTTGCCGTCGGGAAAATAGTATATATGGGGACCCTGCGGGTTTCCCTGCTGGTAACTACCCTTGAATCTGAGCTTTCCTCCGGGGTAGTATGATTTCCACTGGCCGTCCATCAGTCCCAGAATATAATTCCCCTCTTCCGAATAGTCGCCCGAAGAGAATTTCCACTCTCCGTTTTTCTCGCCATCGGCATATTCGCCTGTAACTATGACGCTTCCATCTCTGGCGTATTCAGTGAAGGAACCATCACGTCTGCCCTGGAAATAATCCTCTTCGCGCAGAACCGACCCGTCATCATAATACCATCGCCATAAACCTTCTGCCCGTCCGTTTATAAATGAACCCGTCTGTTCAACCTTTCCCGACCTGTTATAGAACCTCCATGCACCGCTTTGCCTGTTATCGGCATATTGTCCTTCCGCCTGCAGGGTGCCATCGGGAAAATAGTCTCTCCACTTACCGGTGCGGTTTCCGGATTCATTAACAATTCCTTCTGACATCATCACGCCATCGTCGTTGTATATCCTGGCAGAGGTGATATTTCCCGAGCCGTCATATTCCCTGTGAATACCTACGGGAACCCCGTTTCTGTATGGTCCGGCAAAGATGAGTCCGCCGGAATCATTGTACCTGTTGACTATTTCAATCTGGGTATTGTCATCCTTTGCAGCTTCAATCAATCTTCCATTCTCGTAAAGCATAATTGAAGTGATCCGGCCCCTGGTATCAAATTCCCTGTAATATCCATTCATAAGACCATCCCTGTAGGTCATCTCCCTGCTGATGTTGCCATTTGGATGAAACTCCTTCCACTCTCCCTGCCTTAATCCCCTCTGATCGGAGCGGTTGATTACCTGTCTGCTTACCAGAAAATCATTCCTGTACTCCAGAAGAGTAATTACCTGTCCGTTTTGGTCATACTCTTTTGAGAGGCCCTCTTTTTTACCTCCTGCGTACGGTATTGTCTGTTTTGTCTTGCCTTCGGGAAAGTATAAATAAGCGGTTCCCTCTTTTTTATCGCCTGCGTATAGTTCCCTCGAAGAAATATACAATCCGTAATAGCTGTCCTTCTGAAACTTAAGATTGAATCCGTTTTTCTTACCATAGAGGTAGCTTATCTTTTCGAGAGTATCGCCGGCCTGATCGAAGAATACCCAGATGCTGTCGAGATAGGTGTTGCTCCATTTACCATACGACTTGATAACACCTGTAACATAGTAGCTTTTCCAATACCCGTCGGGTTTACCGTTTTTCATATTCCCTTCTGAGCTGATAGTTCCGTTAGGGTATCTGAAAACCTGATAGCCATCCTTCATATTCACATCCTGACCGTATGCCGGCGTAAGGAGGCAGAAAATTAAAATTAACAACCGGATAGTCTGTTTCATCGCTTCTTTCAAATTCCAAGCCGGGCTGATATGTCAAGCATTCTCCTTACAGGTCGTCTGGCCTTGTCCATCAGTTCGCTGTCAAGAGTTATTTCCGGCTCCTCAAATTTAAGTGTATTATATATCTTCTTCAAGGTAATCAGCTTCATAAAACCACACTCACTGCATCCGCACGTTGAATCCTTTGCCGGTGCCGGAATAAACAATTTTTCCGGAGAGCTTTTTTTCATCTGGTGTATTATTCCAGGCTCAGTTGCAATGATAAACACATTTGCATTCTCTTCACGGGTGTACTTAAGCAACGCCGATGTGGAACCTATAAAATCGGCCACCATGCGAACCGGGAGCTCGCATTCCGGATGGACAATAATCCTGGCAGAAGGGTGTTGCCTCTTAAGTTTTACTATTGCTTCAAGTGAAAACTCCTCATGCACATGACAGGCACCGTCCCATACAATTATGTCTCTGTTGGTCTGGTTTTTAATGTAGTTACCCAGGTTTCTGTCGGGCGCAAAAATTATCTTTTCTCCTGCGGGAAGGGATTCAATTATCTGAAGTGCATTTGATGAAGTGCATATAATATCAGTAAGTGCTTTGATTTCGGCAGTGGTGTTTACATATGATACGACTGTTCTTCCTGGATTGGCACTTATAAACTCTCTGAATTCATGAGGATCACACGAATCAGCAAGAGAACAACCCGCCATCATAT
>VGGM01000193.1 GCA_016868515.1 Bacteroidota bacterium
ATTCTGAACGCACGGGGCATGAAACCAATTCCCGAACTTGTAAACAGGGTTGTATATTCCATACCACCAGCTCCCTGGCCTGCTGCCGGGGGGTCAACCACCGTAACATGCGGCCAGGGGTATGGCCCCACCCGTTGTGTAAGGTACTCAAGGGTATTCTTAACTGCTCCGAGGTGGCGTTTAACCTGCTGTTTGCGACCGGGGGCAATCAGCAGTGTTATGCTCACATGGTTCCACCTGTCGTGATAGACTTCATAGCGTGGCCATGCAGTCCAGGCAAAGTCAACAATATCTTCCGCCCTCCATGTCTGACGCTTCAATCCTTCTGGCATCAGCTCTTCACTAAGAATAATGCCACCGGTTCCCACAACATATTTTTCAGGCAGGGTAATAGTTACATCGTAAGCGCTGTGGTTTGCATAGAATTCCGATGTACGGTGGAACTGGTGGCAGTTCCACGCCCATTCGCCGGAACTCCTGCTTTGCTCAAACACTCCGAATTTCGGGAACCACTGGGCTACGAAGAAGAAATCCTTTTTAAATCCCGTACGGCTTATCGATGCAGGTAGTTTGGTTTCAAAGCGTCCCGATAGCTTCAGCGTATCACCCGGGTCAACAGGAACCGCCAGGGAAACGCGAAGCACGGTTTTATCATATTCATTTCCGTCGTCAGGGGAAATAAACTCCATACCCGAAGCCAGATCATTTCCTTCTGCATCGGCGAGGTCAAGTATATCAATCCAGCCGTAATCGCTCTTCAACCTGGAGGGAGGAGCACCGGTAATACCGTTGTAGGTACTGCGGTTGCTTCTGAAGGCATTCATATACATATGAAGCCTTGCCTCAGAAACTGGAGAGGGAGAGGTGTTTACCCAGAAAGCGTCGATTGTTCCGGCTATAATCCCCGATTTGTCGTCGAGTTTCACGTCGAGGCTGTAACCGGTGATTCTGGGGCTCAGCGGCTCTCTCAGCACAATCTGAGCCTGCATCAGGTTTATAACAGAAAGGGTCATCACTGCGATGATGACCCTTTTGGAATATTTGCTTTTCATCTTACCTATAAATTGTTCAGCCTGTTAAGTTAAACAAATTAATTGGTATGGTCAGAAAGTATGGCGGTTTAATTCAGCTTAGGTTTGATACGTAAGGCGGTGAGAGGTATTTCGCCTCCTGTGGTTAAGGCGGCACCAACCAGTTTATCGGCGCCGTCAAACTTCAGTGAAATAGTCACATCCTCACCCTCAACGTAGAAACCGAACTTGAACACACCATCAATAAATGAGACTCTTTCACCGACCATAACATAGCCGATCTCCTCGAAATTCATCTCAACCGAGTATTTCTCTTCTGTTTTCTTAATGGTCAGTTTGCTTTTCTGAAATCCCTCGGGAGCGTAGGGTGCGTCGACAGTCCAGTTGCCAACCGGACTGGGCGGAACAGTTTTTTCCTGCGCAATGGAAGAAAGTGCGATCAGGGTAATGGTGGTGAAAATAAGCAGTCTTTTCATTGATCTCATCGTTTTATTGGTTACTGTTGTGGAAATTACTGTTTTTCCCCAAGCTTGTATCGCCTTATCATTTTGGGGGATATTTTATCATCCGGAAACTCGCTGGTAAAACTGGCCCAGTAGTCGCGGATATTCTGTTTCATATCCTTTCTCAACAGGAAGATACCGATAAGGTTCGGCACGGTCATAAGGGCAATTGTTATGTATGAAAGCGACCAGATTATGGTTGTGTCGGTAAACGATGCCAGAAAGAAGGCGACGATATAGACTACCCGGTAATATGGCACATATTTCGTTCCTATAAGGTATGTTACTGCCCTGTCGCCATAGTATGCCCACGCTATGACTGTTGAAAATGCAAACAGGAGAAGGCCTATGGAGACAATGTACTTACCGAACGGCCCAAGAACACTCTTGCTGAATGCAAGGGTTGTAAGCGGGGCACTGTGCACCAGCGAACTGCCGTTAACCGTAACTGAAACTGATCGGTCAAGCTTGCCGTCGTTGACCGTAAGCTCACCGTTGTACGGTGCCTTTCCTGATGAGTACACAACACCTTCGGCCACTGAACGTGAGTTGATAAGGGTCACGTCGCTGTTCTGCATTACCCCTTCAACTATTGTAAGTTTACCGGTATATAGCGGCAATACCTTATCTTTTGGATGGGTAAGATGCCTCCCTAGTATTTCTGCATTGTCAACATCATTGTACGACCCGGCAATATACTGCATGTCAGTCACCTGAAACTGGTTCTGCACCTTGTCATTCCAGGTGCCTGTAGAAAGCACAACAAGTCCGGTAAGCATACATATTACAATTGTATCGATAAACGGAGCAAGTATGGCGACCATTCCGGCCGATACCGGCTGCTTTGCCCTGGTTGATGCAAAACCGATGGGAGCAGAACCCTGCCCGGCCTCGTTTGAGAAAAGCCCGCGCGTAACCCCCCTGTTTATTGAGAAAGCCAGTGTAGCCCCAAGAAATCCTCCTGATGCTGCCGTTGGAGTGAATGCCTCACTGAAAACCGAAATAAACGAAGGAACAATATTTCCAAGATTACTGAAAATGACTATGGCAGCCCCGAGGAAATATAATACTGCCATGAATGGTGTCAGAATTGAAGTCACAGCTGCAATTCGCTTTATTCCTCCAATGATGATCAGGGCGAGCAGCACCGCCAGAATTGCTCCTGTAATTATGTGATTAAGCCCGAATGTTGTAAACATTGAGTTTGAAATCGAGTTGATCTGAGGAAGACTGCCGGTGCCAAAGGTTGAAAGTATGGTAGCAATTGCAAAGAAACCGCCCAGGAACACACCTGTTTTGATCACCTTACCGCTTTTCGTGGTAATGTTAAGTTTCTTCCTCATGTAGTACATAGGCCCTCCCGAAACCGAACCATCGGGAAGTATATCACGGTACTTGTGTGAAATGGATACTTCAACGAATTTGGTACACATGCCCAGGGCGGCGGTTACCATCATCCAGAAAAGGGAAGCAGGGCCGCCCAGATGAATTGCCAGGGCAACCCTGGCGATATTTCCGGTACCGACAGTTCCTGAAAGTACCGTAGCAAGTGCCTGGAAATGAGAGGTGTCGCCTACATCTTTTTTGTCGCGGTATTTTCCGGCCAGCACCTTGAAAGCATGTCTGAAATAGCGTACCTGCGGGAAACCGAGGTATATCGAAAAGAAAATACCGGTTCCGAGCAACAGCAGGATAAACCATATATGCCCGCCTATATAGCCGTCGAGCATTATCAGAAAATCATTGACTTTGTGCATAGAGATTTATTTTAGTCGGGTTAGTATTTTGTCAATTAAACGACAAAATTAAGAAAACCCTCCAAACTACCTATAGCTGATGTTTTACAGCATTATGACCGTGCGGTGTAGAATGTTCTGAATAGTATGAGTGTTCTTTGCTCAATTCCTGAGAACATCGCTGTGCGTACGGCTGCGAATGTTCGTTCGAGAGTGAGGTACTCTTTATCGGCAAGTTGCCGGGCCTGGTCTGCTACCATTGACCATAGCACCGATATATCGTTGCATTTCCCAAGTACGGAGGCAATTTCATCGAGTTCACTGTACAGTTTGCTGAAATGTTCGGGATTGTACCTGCTGAAAAAACCTGTCTGGTACAGGAGGTCCTTTACCCTCTTGCGCATTTCATGGATATGCTCATGATAATGCGTCACCCTTGCCTTTCCGAAAGCCACCTCAGCCCTCAGGAATGATTCCCACAACCCGTCGAGCAAATGCTCTTCATCAACAGTGCTGAGGTTCACAAAGCAGACCCGGTACCATGCCCTGCGCAACCTGTCGGCTGCTTCGGCTGCCACCCGATTCCCAACCTCCTCTGAACTGTTTCCGGCTATGGCAGTCGAGGCGGCTGACTTCAGCCACATAACCACTTCTGCATTGAATACCTCCGGATCCTTTCTCGACAGAAGCCTGATGGTCTTCGTCACTACATCGGCTTCGCGGCTGCTGCTGAAGAGAGCCGATATATCCCTCATTTCACTGTTCTCGCGGGTATACCAGGCATTACCTGCCGAGCCTTTGAGGAGCTTCAGAATGGCCCTCGCCTTCTTCATATTTACCCTTATATCGTGCACCTGTTCCGGACCCGGAAATCCTCCGGCAGGTATCATGGCCTCACCTGAACCCAATAGCCCCTGCAGGGTTTTCTTCATCTTCCTGCCGTCACCCGGGCCGTCTTCAGGCCGTGGTATAAGGTCTGATATGACATTCTCACCCGACACTACAATAGAAAGTAACCCAGTCCCAGTCTGTCGATTGTCTCTTTCAGGGGCCGGGTTGT
>VGGM01000194.1 GCA_016868515.1 Bacteroidota bacterium
ATATCGAGCAATGAAAAATAAAATCCATCCAGGCTTACCTGGATGGATAGTTTATAGTTTGCCGTGGAATTTATATCCAGTGTTTCGTCAAAAAGCTCATTGAATGCCATTACATGGCTATTATTTTAGTTTTCCCAGTTACCGGCGTTGTTGTTTGGCTCCCTTACGTTGCCGACCTTCATTCCGGGGAATCCGGTGATCTCCGTGCGCAGGGCATTGTAATTGATTATAAGCTGTCTGTCGAGTCCCTGCAGAAATACGTTATTGAGCGCGGAGGCTTCGAATACCTGCACAACAACCTTTGAAGCAGTTTCTATGGCTGCCGATGACATCTCAAACTGGGCACCCGGGGCGAATGGTACAAACCTTAATGAATCGACCGGGTATGCAATACTGAATATTGAATCGGTTATTACCACAAATGAGGTGTCGCGTACAATAAGCTTCTGCTGTATCGCATCTCTTTCGGTCATTCCCTTGGCCACCATGTCGTCGGTAAGTGAGCCTTTTCTGAAAACCACCGGTATACTGTCGAACTTAATGAAATTGATAAGAGTGTCGAAGCTGCCTGTATACCTTCCGTATTTTTGCTTGTATAGAACCTGTGCGCTTCTGATATCAATAAGTCTTTGCTTTACGGCTGCCTCCCTGTTGTCCCGCTCCTTGTTGAACCTTATGGGTTCCATAATGCTTTCATAGAGGAGGTAAACCAGTACAAGAATTACGACGGTCAGCAGGATGTTTATTACGGCTCTCATCTTTTTTATTATTAATAAGTTTATTTAAGTTTGTGTGCAAAATTATAAAAAAAATCTAAGTACCAAATCTGTCCCGCTCAATTTGTCGATGCGTCAGTCCAATATTGCGTCACTTATTACCGCAAATCTCGATTACACGCCAACTGCCGACCAGAAGGAGGCAATTGGCAAGTTGTCGGAATATGTTGCAGAAAACAGTAATGACTCTGTTTTTCTTATAACCGGTTTTGCAGGAACCGGGAAAACCAGCCTTATAAGTGCCCTGGTGAAGAGCCTGGAGCAGCTGCGCCTGAGGTCGGTACTGATGGCTCCCACCGGAAGGGCCGCGAAAGTCCTTGCCTCGTATTCAGGTAAGCAGGCCTATACGGTTCACAAGAAGATTTACCGGCAGAAATCGGCCCGGGACGGCATAGGGACTTTTATCCTCGACAAGAATCTTCACAAGGAGAATTATTTCATTGTTGATGAGGCCAGTATGATAACAAACCAGGCTTCCGATACATCGGTTTTCGGCAGTGGCAGCCTCCTTGATGATCTTTTCGAGTATGTTTATGCCGGTTCGGGGTGCAAGCTTATACTCGTTGGCGATACGGCACAGCTTCCACCGGTCGGCTCAGACGTTAGTCCGGCGCTTGAAAGGTCCGCACTGGAAAGATATGGATTCGGGGTTGTATCACATGAACTCAGAGAGGTAGTGAGACAGGCAGCTTCATCGGGAATACTGATGAATGCCACCGCAATAAGAGAGCTTATCGGAGATGTTCAGCCTGATCACCCCAGGATAGAGATTGCAGCGTTCGGCGACATTGTCAGAATAGGAGGGGAGTCGGTAATCGAGGAGCTACAGAATGCCTACGAGTCGACCGGCCGCAGCGAAACCATAGTAGTTGTCAACTCCAACAAAATGGCAAACAGGTATAATCAGGGTATCCGGAGCAGAATCTTTTTCAGGGAGGATGAGGTAGGACCCGGCGACCTGGTGATGGTTGTAAAGAATAACTACTTCTGGCTGGCACAGGCGGAGCAGGAGGGGTTTATTGCTAACGGCGATATTGCCGAGATAGTCAGTGTAGGGGGGTACGAAGAGAGATATGGCTTCAGGTTTGCCGATATGTCACTTTTCTTCCCCGACTACGGTGAGGAACTTGATGCAAAGGTTGTAATTGACACCCTGCACTACGATTCACCGGCCATGCCTCCTGACAAAAGCAGGGAGCTCTACTTCAGCGTTCTTGAGGATTACCCGGGCCTGAGGTCGAAAAAGAAACAGTATGAAGCTGTAAGGGAAGATCCGTACTTTAATGCCATACAGCTGAAGTTTGCATATGCCGTTACCTGCCACAAGGCTCAGGGGGGTCAGTGGAAGAGAGTCTTTGTTGACCAGGGTATGTTTAACAGGCAGGAACCAAACAGGGAATACCTGCGATGGCTGTATACAGCTATTACCCGGGCTACCGATAAGCTTTACCTGGTGAACTTCCCGGAAAGGTATTTCGAAAAGTGATTTTTAATTGGTCCTAACCGAAGTCAGGCCCGGCATTCATTAAGGAACCTGTTCAATGAATAGAGGGTTTGAAAGACCTTCACGCAGTGCCCTCCAAAACTGTCTGAAACAACAAGATCGTCAGAACAGGTATGGATAGCTGTAAAACTTTTCATTTTCAGCAATTCAATGTACGGATGCTCGGGTGGAAAGTCCTTTGGCGGTTTCTTAAGCTTTTCTCCCTCCAGGTCACCAAAAGCACTTTTGAACTCCTTTTTGCTGATGATATTGCTTAGCTCTGCCCCGTTGTAGAGTATCTCCCTTCGAATGCCCTTAAGCCATTCTGAATCGGGCATGTAAGCCCCACCGGCCAGTATTGATGCCCCATTTGGCTCAATATGAATATAGTAACCGGCATAGGAGTGTATTTCGGTCTTGCTGACAGCGGGACTCAGAAATGCACCGAAGTGAGTTTTATATGGCGATTTATCGGCCGAGAACCTTACATCCCTGTATATTCTGAAGATACTCTCCCTTGCCGTTCTGTGTCCGATTCCGTTATCAAATGATGCAATGTCCCTTATCAGGTTATCGATAAATATTTCGAATCCATTACGGGCTTCTTCATAGGTTCTCTTATTGGCATTGAACCACTCACGGTTGTTGTTAGCCGATAGTTCTGCCAGGAAATCGACAGTATTCTGACTGATCTGCGCCATTATGTTAATAGATTTACTCTCCGATTATTTTCACCAGCACCCTTTTTCGTCTCTTGCCGTCGAACTCTCCGTAAAAAATCTGCTCCCAGGTGCCAAAGTCGAGCCTGCCGTTGGTTACAGCCACCACCACTTCACGACCCATGATAGTTCTCTTCAGATGAGCGTCAGCATTATCCTCGAATCCGTTGTGACGGTACTGTGAATGTGGTTTTTCGGGGGCAAGTTTTTCGAGCCACACCTCAAAATCATGGTGGAGACCGCCTTCGTCGTCGTTAATAAAAACGCTTGATGTTATATGCATCGGGTTCACCAGCACCAGCCCCTCCCTTATTCCGCTTTCGGCAAGGCATTCCATAACCATCGGGGTTATATTTATCAGTGCCCGGCGTGAAGGAGTTTCAATAAAGAGTTCCTTACGATAAGACTTCATGATATTATTAACAGTTTCATAGATTCATTGAAGAGATTATTTCGTCGATCCGTTTTTCCAGCCCGGCTTTTACACTTTCGAATGAGTTCCGGTCGGGAAGCTTTGCGGTTACGCTGAAATAGAATTTAATTTTTGGTTCTGTGCCTGACGGCCTTACCGATATCTTTGATCCGTCCTCCAGGATAAACTGCAGGACATCTGATTTGACGAGCCCTGCCGGTTCACTCTTGCCGGAGATAGTATGTCTGATAATGCCTGTTTCATAGTCGTTGATTCTGACCACACGACTGCCGGCTATCGATTCAGGCGGATTATTCCGGTAGGTACGCATCATCTCCTTAATCTGGCCGGCGCCCTCCCTGCCTTTTCTCACAATGTTTACAAGCCGCTCCCTGTAAAGGCCGTGTCTGATCCAGATATCGATCAGCAGTCCGTAGGGGCTTTTGCCCTGTACTGCAGCCCATGCAGTTGTTTCTGCAAAGAGTGCACACGATGCAATCCCGTCCTTGTCGCGCACGTAGTCACCCGGCAGATAACCATAACTCTCTTCACCGCCACCTATATACTTCATTTTGCCCTCCAGTTTTCTCATAAGTTCCGCAAAGTACTTGAAGCCGGTGAGCACGTCATGGCACTGCACTCCGTAATAAAGTGCAATGTCTTTCATCAGCTCGGAGGTTACAATTGTTTTGATTATGTACTCCTTTCCGGTGAGAAGACCTTTTTCCTTCATCCGCGAGGCAATATACCAGGTAAGAACAGCACCTGTTTCATTACCGTTTAGCAGAATAAACTTACCCGTGAGGTCGCGTACGGCTATTCCAAGCCTGTCTCCATCGGGGTCGGTAGCCATTACAAGAGCGGCATCAGTCTCCTCAGCTTTCCTTATAGCCATTGAAAGAGCTTCTGCCTCTTCAGGGTTGGGTGATTTCACTG
>VGGM01000195.1 GCA_016868515.1 Bacteroidota bacterium
GGTACCAATGTGCAGCGGACTCCTCAGAACCAGTAGATATTACATAAGCAGGCAATAATGTTCAAAAGATATTTTCACGACATTGTAATTGCTGTCGAGTCGATTGTGTCAAACAAGCTCAAATCGATTCTTACGGCATTGGGTATCATCTTTGGTGTAGCTGCTGTCATCAGCATGCTGGCTATTGGCAAGGGTGCCCAGCAGGAGATACTTGACCAGATAAAGATGGTAGGTGTCAATAACATTCTTATAAGTCCTGTAATAGAGGAGGATACCGAGTCTTCCGAGGAGGGTGAGAAACAGCAGAATAAATTTTCCCGCGGGCTTACAATTCTTGATGTCGATGCAATAAAGGAGAATATTCCTTCTGTTCAGCGGATCAGCCCTGAGATTGCCTACACCTCGAGTGTTGTCATGAACGGGATCAAGTATTCTGCCAAACTGGTTGGTGTTACCAATGACTATTTCGGACTTTATAACCTTCCCCTTCAGTCGGGGGGATTTTTCAATGATTATCAGGAGTTGCATGGCATACAGGTATGCATTATTGGAGCTAACATAAGATCGAGGTTTTTCAGCAGACTGGATCCGATAGGACAATATATCAAATTTGATGGTATCTGGCTGAAGGTAATCGGGGTTCTTGAAAAAACAAATGTCAGCCTCACCGGGTTTGAAGATGCCGGGATAAATGTTTATAACGACAACATTTATATCCCGGTAAAGACCATGCTTATGCGGTATCAGAACAGGGCACTGGCCAACACCCGGATACTGCGCGATGCAATTTCGTTCCCCGGAATGGGGGGAATGGGCAGAAGGATGGTGGTTGCCACACCCACTACTGCCGTTACGGGAAAAGTAAACTATCATCAGCTTGACAGGATAGTAGTTCAGGTTACCGAAACCGAGCAGCTTTCTCCCACGTCAGAGTTATTAAGCAGAATGATGTTTCGGCGTCACCTTGGGGTCAAGGACTATGAGATTACGGTTCCCGAACTGTTGTTAAAGCAGCAGCAGCGAACCAAAGATATCTTCAATATCGTACTTGGGGCTATTGCCAGTATTTCACTGGTAGTGGGTGGGATCGGGATTATGAATATCATGTTTGCCTCGGTAATGGAGAGGATTAAGGAGATTGGTACCCGAATGGCAATCGGAGCGAAGAAAATGGATATTGTTGTTCAGTTTCTTTCCGAGGCTGTTCTGATTAGCGTAAGCGGTGGTTTCATAGGGGTAGTTCTTGGCATAATACTGTCAGTTCTCATCGAGAAAATTGCTGACATAAATACCATAGTCACTCCATTCTCCGTTATTGTGGCGTTCGGGGTGTCTGCAGCTGTTGGTGTGATATTCGGTTATAGTCCGGCGAAACGGGCCTCAGAGCGTGATCCAATTGAATCGTTGCGGTATGAATAACAACACATATATGAAGAATCTCGCTAAACTCATTCTTTTAGTGGCATTGGTTATTGCATTACGGCCTGCAGGGGCCCAGAGTGTTACACAGCTGACACTGGCAGAGGTGATAAAGCTGGCTGAGGAACAGTCTCCCAATGCACTTATGGCAAAACACCGTTTCAGGGCAAGCTACTGGCAGTACAGATCGTTTGTTGCCGATTACCTGCCCTCGCTGTCACTTACCGGCAACCTACCCGACTATGGCAGGGTTTTCACCAGGGTGACAAATTTTGACACCGGAGAGGAGACCTTCAGGGAGACCAACTCAATGACCTCCTCGCTGTCCATGTCATTAAGGCAGAACATAGGCCTGACAGGAGGTAATATATTTGCCCAGACGGAACTAACGAGGCTCGATAAGTTCAGTACCGACCAGGTTGAATACGTTAGTGTACCTGTGAATATAGGCATATCGCAGCCTCTGAACGGCTATAACAGCCTCAGGTGGCAGAAGAAGATCCAGCCCCTTCAGTATGAACAGGCAAAGAAGAGGTATCTTTCAGATATTGAAGGTGTCCATTCACTTGCAGTGACAAACTTTTTCCAGCTGCTCCTTGCTCAGATCAACAAGGAAATTTCCGAAATGAACTATTTCAATACCGACACACTCTACCGGATTGCACAGGGCAGGTACAACCTGGGAACAATTGCCGAGGATGAACTTTTACAACTGGAACTCTCGTTCCTGAACGCCGGAACGGCAAGGAATGAGGCAGCCATGACGCTGAGGGACAGGGAGTTGAGGCTTAGGACATTTCTGGGGTTCAATGAAACTGTCAGGCTTGAGTTGATTCTTCCGGAGGAGGTTCCAGAGCTGGAAGTTACACTGGGAAGGGTGCTTGAGCTGGCCATGGAGAATAATCCGACGATTATCGGCCAGCAACTGAGTCTGCTCCAGGCCGAGAACTCTGTAGCCCAGGCTAAGGCAAACAAGGGCCTTAATGCAAACCTCAATCTTTCATACGGATTACGGCAGCAGGCCGATCTATTCTCGAATGCATATACAAACCCCAGTGACCAGCAGCGTATCAGGCTGGGCATCACTCTTCCTCTAATTGACTGGGGGCTTTCCCGGGGAAAGTACAAAATGGCCCAGTCGAGTGAGGAGCTTACAAGAGTGCAGGTTCAGCAGACGCTTATCGAATTTGAGCAGAGCATTCTTCTCGATGTGGAGAGGTTCAACATGCAGGACGACCAGGTGCGGATAGCCAGAAAATCGGATGAAGTTGCTGCAAGACGTTACGAGGTGACGAAACAAAGATTTCTTATCGGGCGCATTGATGTCCTTGAACTTAATGACGCCGACACCCGCAAGGACCAGAACAGGCGTGGTTATGTGCAAGCTCTCCAGAACTACTGGAACTACTATTATGACATGAGGGCTCTCACACTTTATGATTTGCTCAACAACAAACCACTGGATACCGACTTTGATAAGCTGGTGAGGTGATTTTAAGTGCGGGAAGCGTAAACGTGTAAGGACGCAGAAGGATCGGCTGTCAACTTGTATAGTTCATCCTTAGTGCTTTCAAAAAAAATATTATCTTTGCGCCTCGATTACAAATCACACTTTAAAACATATACAGATGCAGAACAAAGGTGCTATCGTCTTTCTGGCAATAACTCTTGCTCTGGTTTCAGTTTACCAGCTTTCCTTTACCGGGGCCACCTACAAGGTAAAGAGAGACGCCAGAGAATTTGCCAAAGGCGATTTGATAAGGGAGTTGAACTATATCGATTCAATTGCCTCACTTCCCAAGGAGGAGTGGAGTTTTCTCGGGTTCACTTTCCGTGAGTGCCAGTCAAAGGAGATTAATCTTGGTCTTGACCTCAAGGGAGGTATGAACGTAATTCTGGAGGTAGCCGTTGAGGACATTGTGAAGGCCCTGTCGAACTACAGTGCTGACCGCAATTTCAATGAAGCCCTGATTATTGCAAAGAAGAGGCAGGCCGAGAGTCAGGCAGACTTTCTTGATCTTTTCAGGGAGGCATATGAGGAACTTGATCCCAATGCCAGGCTGGCTGCCATATTCTCGACTATAGAGTTAAAGGAGAAGGTTAATTTCAACAGTACCAACGAGGAGGTCATCAGGGTCATAAATAGTGAATCGGGGTCAGCAATTGATAATGCATTCAATATTCTGCGTACCAGGATCGACCGTTTCGGGGTAACCCAGCCTAACATCACAAGGCTTGAAGGAAGGGGAAGGATTCTTATTGAACTTCCCGGTGTTAAGGACCCCCAGAGGGTCCGTGACCTGCTTCAGGGGACTGCCAGTCTTGAATTCTGGGAGACCTACGATAACGTTGAAGTTCTTGATTACCTGTCGCAGGCAAATGAAATGCTGAAAGGCATTGTAAGGGCTCAGCAGGTTGTTTCCGGCGGGTCAGAACCAGAGCAACAGGCTGCAACAGTTGATACCACCGGAACCCAGGGTCAGGAATCATTGCTAGACATGCTTGGACAGACTCAGGATACAACCACTGCAGGAACCCTGGAGGAGTTTACCCAGCAGAACCCGCTTTTCGGTCTGCTCCGTCCCAACGTATCGGCTGAAGGGCAGGCTTTTACCGGCAGCGTAATAGGAATGGCCCATTTCCGTGACACTGCCAAGGTGAACAGGTATCTGGCCATGAACCAGATAAGGGCAATTTTCCCCAGGGATCTGAAGTTTTACTGGAGCCAGTCACCGTTCAAGTACGATGATAGCAAGACATTCTACGAGTTGCATGCCATAAAGGTTACAACCCGCGATGGAAGGGCCCCTCTCGATGGAGGAGTGATTACATCCGCCCGCCCCTCAACCGGCATTACCGGGGCTGAAATAGAGGTTAATATGTCGATGAACAGCGAAGGTGCCAAGA
>VGGM01000196.1 GCA_016868515.1 Bacteroidota bacterium
ATTACGAGGAGCCTGACAGTGAGGCTCACACTTATAGTCCTGTTTCAGATGAGACCGGACTGATGGTTGCACATGTTGACAGTCTGCTTGGGGTTCTGGTTAGTAAGCTTAAGAAAACTCCGGTTGGCAGGAAAACAAATCTGGTAGTATTGTCTGACCACGGGATGGGTCAGGTATCGCCTGACCTTTACGTTAACCTTGGTTCCATCATACCCCGGGATAAGATTATTATGTCGCTGGGGGGAAATCCTACCTATAATATGGATCTGGTGGATGATTATATACCACAGGCGCTGGCCGACCTGAATGCTGCAGAGGGAGTGACAGCGTGGCACCGCGACAGTGTCCCGGAGCATCTCCATTACCGCAATCACATAAGGATACCCGACATTGTGATTGTTGCTGACAGCGGGTGGAGCATAGGAATGAGGCCCGACGGCTCGTCATACCGCGGGGGTACCCATGGTTACGATCCGTCGAACAGCGATATGCATGGAATCTTTTATGCTGCCGGACCGGCTTTTAGAAAGGGCGGCAGGGTAGACGAGCTGCATAATGTCGATATCTACAATATTGTTGCGGCACTTCTTTCGGTTAAGCCTGAGCCTAACGACGGGGATGCTGTGCGTGCCGGTGCAGTATTTGGCAACAAAAGGGTTTCCGGGAGGATTATGGGCGGCGTGAAGGAGTGAAGAAATGAAATATCAGGTCATAGCCTCGAGGATGGCTGGTGCTTTGCTGATGCCGGTTTTCTACCCTGTTTTTGCGCTGTTGCTTTTACTTTTTCACCCCGTTCAGATGGTATGCCTGAGAATGGGAGGTTACCATTCACACAAGAGATCGGTTGATGTTCTTAACCTGCTTTTGTTGAGGAGCCTGCACCTTCTGGGCATCAGGATCAGGATGTCGGGTTTTGATAAACTGCCGGCAGGCAGACCGCTGATAATTGTGGCGAACCACCAGAGTGCTTATGATATACCCCCTGTGGTATGGGGATTTCGGAGGCATCACCCGAAGTTCATCTCCAAGAAGGAACTGGGACGGTATATCCCGAGCATTTCATATAACCTCAAGCACGGCGGGTCGGTGCTGATTGACCGGGCTGCACGGATGCAATCGGTAAAGGAGATAATCCGCCTCGGGAGATTTATAGGAGAAAACAACTATTCAGCGTGCATTTTTCCTGAGGGAACACGAAGCAGGGACGGAATTGTCAGAAGTTTCAAGCCGGCAGGAGTGGCTTCACTTCTTAAGGCGGTTCCCAATGCGCTGATAGTACCGTTCGCAATAAAGGGGAATCACCTTATAAATCCCGATAAATCATGGCTGCCATCAGCATTCATTACCGTTACATATACTGTTCTGGAACCGGTTGACCCTGCAGACCGTGATCTCGATGAGGTTCTGCTGGAGGCAGAAACGGGTATCAGGAGGCTGGTTAATGGCATGGGTGAAAAGAAGTATTCCTAAAAAAATATTTGCTTACCATCAAATTTTTATACCTTCAGCAGGTATTTCAGACCAGGAGACGATCACATTTACAGGCTTTTAACCTAACTGCCAGAGTATGAAGAGAATTATTGTTTGCGGATTGCTAATTCTTTCTGCAGTTTTACTTGTAGCCCAGCAGGAGGTTACCATCAGCTTTAACCGTGTTAAATCATATGTCGGAGCGGCATCACCTGTAAAAGTTTATGTAAACGGAGCAGAAGTTGCAAAACTAATCAACGGGGGCAGCTTCATTTACAAGGGGCTTGTTGACACAACAAGGCCGGTAACTGTTATGGCAAGGAGTAGTCTTTCCAGAAGGGAGATAACATTTGATCTGAAAAATGGCAATAATGTAGCTATTGAGACAGGTTATGCCAAGGGGGGATTCATGCTGCAACTGAAGTCGGGCGGCAGTATCACACCCGGTACCGGCGCATATGCTGAGGCAAAGGTGAATGAGAAGGATCTGTCAATATCGTATACTGCTGTAAAAACTCACTCGTCTGCACCATAAGACAGCAGTGGCTTGATAAGGGTGGGAAGATAAAAGGGACCTCTTATATCGGAGGTGCCTCATTCATGAATATGAAAGGTGATGGTTTCACCTCAACCGGCACCGGCGGCAACCTTACTGTTACAATGACACTACTCAACTTCAGAATTCCGGAATACAAGCCGCAACTGCAAACATGGAAGAGCTCAGTTTTCGGATTTACCGGCACCGACCAGTTCTTCTGGTCAAAGACAACAATTGACATGCCTCCCCTTGATCCTATGACAACCACCGCCTTCAATATAAGTCTGATGTTCTCTTTCAATGCAGGGTATACCATTGGGGTGGGTAAATTCAAGACAGAGACACGCTGGAAGGGGGCTGCATTTGAACTGACATACCGCCCCAGCCTCGTTATTTCACTTCCTACTTCGGCCGGAGCCAAGGCTGACCTCTCGGTAAACATGACAGGTTTCGGTTTCGACATCAACTTCAACAGCTTTACCTCTAACGCAGCCAAACTGGCGCCGAAGGCACAATCGAAATTTACCTTCTTTGCGCTGCCTCCGATAAAGGATATGCCTCTTTACATCAGCATTGGTTACGGTCTCACCTTCTATCAGAAACTTTAACATGGCTTTTGAGGAGACTAACTGGAGGTAGCATATTAACAGAGACGGGCGGATGGTAAACATCTTGCCCGCTTTTTTGTTTATTGTTAAGCAATTCACACTGCTGCGAAAGTACAACTTATATAAATGATATAGCGATATGGAAATTACATTTGACGGGGGGAAGGTTATAACCGCCCATTTCAACGGACACACCATCAGAACCGATCAGCCTATTCAGAGCGGAGGAACCAATACGGCGCCTGCACCCTATGATCTGTTTCTTGCCTCCATAGGAACCTGTGCAGGTATTTATGTCAAGTCATTTTGCGATCAGAGAGGCATCCCAACCGACAATATGAAAATAGTTCAGTCGATGGAGATCGATCCTCAGCGCAGACTACCCTCTGTTATTAAACTCGACATTCAGGTTCCGGCAGATTTCCCTGAAAAGTACAAGGAGGCAATGATAAATGTGGCCAGCCTGTGCGCCGTGAAGAAGACAATCAACAACGCCCCTCAGTTTGAGATAGAGACAAGTTCATTGGGCTGATTACACCGGAAACACCCACATGATTACAGGGATTCCGATGGCAATAATTATGATTGACAGTGGCAGACCCATCCAGGTGTAATCGAGAAACCGGTAGCCACCGGGCCCCATAACGAGGGTATTCGACTGGTGTCCCACAGGTGTGAGGAATGCTGATGAACCACCCACCGAGACGGTCATCAGGAAAGGATCAGCAGAATAGCCGAGGCCGCTGGCGATTCCTAAAGCCACAGGCGCCATAAGAAGAATGGTTGCTGCGTTATTAACCAGACCGGTGATAAGCATTGTCACAACCATAAGTACCGTAAGTATTGCCCAGGCCGGCACCCTGTCGCCAAGGTCTGTTACTGCCGAAGCTATTATGGCTGAGCCTCCTGACGTTTCGAGCGATGCGCCCACGGGAATCATGGCTCCAAGGAGAACAATAACCGACCAGTCTATACTTCTGTACATCTCTTTCAGAGGGAGAATACCCAACAGAACCATTGATATTGCTGCCATTGAAAAGGCGGCTTCCACCGGAAGGACATCGGCAACGACGAGTGTTATTGCTGTTCCGAACAGGACAAGAGCCATCGTGAATTTAGGTTTGAACCCGATCCTTATGTCGCGCTTCGCCAGCGGAAGGCACCCGAGGGTGGTAAGGGTCTCCGACATTGATTTTTCGCGCCCCTGAACAAGGATCACATCTCCAACCTGAAGTATAATATCCCCCAGCCTTTTATGCATCTGCTTCTCGCGGTGTGCTATTGCCAGCAGGTTCAGTTCATACTGGGATTCCAGTCCTACATCCGAGACGGATCTCCCTACCAGAACTGAGTCGGCCGTAACGACAGCCTCAAGAATGGAGATGTTGCCCTGTCCCTCCTGTTCATTTCTGAATTTTTTTCCACCCAGCAGCTTGACTCCGGTATCCTCAATAAGTGTCTTAAGCTCACCGGCTTCAATTTCGATTACAATCAGATCCTTAATTTTAAGAACCTCACCCGGGCTGGGTGCGTGTATCCTTTTATTGTTTCTGACAAGAGCCAGAATCTTCATTTCAATCTTGGTTGCAGTGGCAAATTCCCTCAGGGTTTTGCCCTTTACCGACGATCCTTTGGTAACGACAACTTCGGTAATATAGTCTTCAATATTGAAAAGGTCTTCATCCTGTTTCGGGGCTGTCCTTTTAGG
>VGGM01000197.1 GCA_016868515.1 Bacteroidota bacterium
GAGTGTGATATTCACCTCGGCAAGGGAGGGGTATCCGACAGCCGAGTCGAAGTTCTATGCCATTAACGTTACCGGGGGTTTGCCGGAACCATTACCGGTGCCACGGGCCTCAGCCGGCTCAATGTCGCCCGATGGCAGGTTCATGGCCTATCAGGAGGTCTCATTCTGGGACCCTGAGTGGAGGAACTACCGCGGAGGCCAGGCTAAGCCGATATGGATAATGAACCTGAAGGATTACTCGGTAAAGAAGACTCCGCAAACCGACAGGGAGAGACATACCAGTCCGGTGTGGCTCAACGGCAGGGTCTACTTTCTGTCAGAGCGTGATTATGCGAACAACATCTGGTCGTTCGACCCGGCGAGGGAAGAACTTAAGCAGATAACCTTTCATGCCGACTTCGATGTGAAGAATATCGACGCCGGGGGCGGAATGATAGTTTACGAGCAGGGAGGGTACCTTCATATGCTGAATCCTGCCGACAACAGGACCAGAAAACTTGAGATAAATGTCAGGGGCGATTTCCACTGGGCCCGCGAGCGATGGGAAAACATCACCCCATCGTCGCTTCAGAATGCCTCACTGTCACCCACTGGTCAAAGGGCATTATTTGAGTACCGGGGTGAGATTTTTACGGTTCCGCGGGAAAAGGGAAACTGGAGGAATATAACCAATACCCCCGGGGCTGCCGACAGATACCCGGTATGGTCACCCGACGGCAAATCGATTGCCTGGTTTTCCGACGCCGGTGGTGAGTATCAGCTTGTCATTTCCGATCAGGAGGGCCTCGGTAAACCAACGGTAATTCCCATACCCGATCCCACCTACTTCTTCCGTCCGGCATGGTCGCCTGACGGAAAGAAGATTGCCTTCACCGACACCCACTACAACCTCTGGGTAGCAGAAATTGCCACTTCAAAGCTGGTTAAGGCCGATACAGAGCGTTACGCCCATCCGAACCGCACCATGAACCCGGAATGGAGCCCCGACAGCAAGTGGATAGCCTATGCAAGGCTGCTTGACAACCACTACAAGGCAATAAAGGTGTACAACACCGAAAGCGGCGAGACAATTCAGCTGACCGACGGCATGGCCGATGCCATATCGCCTGTATGGGACGCCTCAGGCAAATACCTGTGGTTTCTTGCCTCTACCAATTTCGGGCTCAACACCGGATGGCTCGACATGAGCTCGTACGAGAGGCCTGTGACAAGGGCCTTATACTTCATCATGCTGGGCAGGGATGACCCGTCACCGCTGCTTCCGAAGAGCGACGAAGAGCATGGAAAGACCGATGAACCCAAAAAGGATGCCGGAGAGGTTACAGTAAAAATTGACAAGGAGAATATCAGCAGAAGAATTATCGCCGTAAACGTTCCCGAGAGGAATTACACCGGCCTGGTGGCAGGGCCGGCAAACAATGTTTTCTATGCCGAGGCGGTTGCCGGACAACAGGGAGTTACGCTTAACAGGTACAATCTGCATACCCTGAAGAACGACGTTTTCATTTCCGGAGTAAGCTATTCAACAGTTTCGGCCGACAGGAAGGCCCTGTTGTACCTGAGCGGAGGAAACTGGGGTATTGTAAACACTTCGGAGTCAGGTAAAAAAGCCGGTGACGGCCGCCTGGAAGCTTTGAGCGGAATGCGTCTCAGGATCGATCCTCCCGCGGAATGGAGGCAAATGTTCAGGGAAGGCTGGAGGTTTCAGCGTGATTTTCTTTATGTTGACAATGTACACGGCGCACCCTGGAATGACATATATAAATGGTACAGCCCATGGGTTGATCACGTTCATCACCGCGCCGACCTCAACTACGTGATCGACATCCTGGGTGGCGAGGTTGCGGTGGGCCATTCATACACTACCGGCGGCGACATGCCCCAGGTTCCTTCAGTTTCGACAGGCCTGCTGGGGGCTGATTACGAAATGAGCAAGGGGTTTTACCGCATCAGAAAGATCTATACCGGCGAGGGGTGGAACCCCGGACTGACGGCACCACTTGCCCATCCCGGAATAAATGTTTCGGAGGGAGACTATATTCTTGAAGTAAACGGCAACCAGGTGAAGGCCGGGGACAACCTCTTCAGGTTTTTCGAGGGAACCACGGGCATGCAGGTTAAGCTGAGGATTAACAGCGAGCCAAAGACTGAAGGATCGAGAGTGGTAACAGTTGTGCCTGTGGGCAGTGAAGGGCAGCTCAGGACATTTGCGTGGATTGAGCGCAACAGGAAGGAGGTGGCACGTTTGTCAGACAACCTGCTGGCCTATGTGTACGTCCCCAATACCTCGCAGCAGGGCTACGGCTACTTCAACAGGTATTACTTTGCACAGCAGGATAAGAAGGGAGCAATAATCGATGAGCGAAATAACGGAGGGGGATCGGCTGCCGACTATATGGTTGACATTATGGGTCGCCAGTTGCATGGTTATTTCAACAGCAAGGCCTCCGACCGGCGACCTACCACTGTACCGATGGCAGGCATATGGGGTCCGAAGGTTATGATTGTTAACGAAAATGCCGGTTCGGGCGGCGACCTGCTTCCATATCTATTCAGGCGTGCCGGCATAGGACCGATTGTCGGAACCCGCACATGGGGAGGCCTGGTTGGCACATGGGACACTCCCCCGTTTATTGACGGCGGCAGAATGGTGGCACCACGTGGCGGCTTCTACGACGTCGATGGCAAATGGGCCGTTGAGGGAGATGGAGTGGCCCCCGATATTGAGGTGGAGATGTTGCCCGCTGATTTGATCAGCGGCCGCGACCCGCAGCTCGAAAAGGCTGTTGAACAGGCCCTTAAGCTTATGAAGAGTGATATTGTCTACCTGAAGCCCGAGCCAAAGGCCCCGGTGAGATACAGGCGTCCGGTGAAGAAATGAGCGACAACGAGGCGGCATTCCACAGGAAGAGGCTTCTGCTAAGCATGGCCATACCGGTAGCTTTTATGCTGCTGGCCTGGCTGGTTTTTTTCACATCGGTCCTGATGGATTTCAGCACCACATTGATGGGTATCTATCCACACTCACTCAAAGGACTGCCGGGAATTCTTCTGTCTCCCTTTTCCCATTCCGACTTCACCCACCTGCTCAACAACACCTTTCCGGTACTGATTCTGGGTACGGCATTATTCTACTTCTACGGAGAGGTGGCGTTCAAGGTTTTCCTTATAAACTGGGTTCTTACAGGGTTCCTGGTGTGGCTGGGAGGCCGTGAGGCCTGGCATGTGGGTGCCAGCGGGGTGGTTTACGGTCTCGCGTTTTTCATCTTCTTCAGCGGAATAATAAGACGATACTTCAGGCTGATGGCTCTTACCCTGCTGGTGGTTTTCCTTTACGGGTCGATGGTGTGGGGCATGTTCCCGTTCGTGCCTGTAAATATTTCATGGGAGTCGCATATGCTGGGGGCAGCATCAGGGATCTTTCTGGCGGTACGTTACAGGCATGAAGGGCCGCAACCGCCGGTTTACGAGTGGATGGAGGAGGAGGAAGAAAGTGAACTAAAGTGAGCTAGAGTTGGAAGAGTTATAGAGTTGGGGGTTTGATTATCTTTGTGCTGAAATTGATGGGTGAAACATGATCAGGACAGGTATTGCAAATTATTCGCTTCATCCACTGAAGCTTAAACCTCATGAGGTTCTTCAGTGGGCTCACGATGCAGGTGCTGAGGGGGTTCTCTTTTCCGATCTCCCACATACCGACAGGGAGGCGATGACAATCTCCTATCTGCACGACCTTGGTCAGATGGCACGCGACCTTGACATGTACATTGAATGGGGGAACGGGCATCATATTCCTTTCAATATGAGCAACTGGAGTCCGGTCGACATTCTGCCTTTGAATCTTAAAGTGGCAGGAGAGGCCAGAGCGATAGGAACCAGGGTTATAAGAACATGTTCGGAGGGGATGCTGCGGGCCAATCCCCTGAATCCGCATACCCCTGAGCTTATAAAGGCCGTAGTGGCCAGCCTGAAGCGGATGATGCCCATACTTGCTGACAATGGTGTTGTGCTTGCAATCGAAACCCACTTTGAATTCACCTCGTTTGAGTTACTCAGAATATTCGAGATGTGTAAAGCTTCTCCCGGCGGCAGTCTGGGCATTTGTCTCGATACCATGAACCTTCTGACCATGCTTGAAGACCCGGTAAAGGCATCGCAGAGGCTTATGCCATGGGTTGTATGCACGCATATAAAAGATGGCGGTCTGGTGTTTGACAGCCATGGCCTTACCGCATTTCCTGCCACCATTGGCTCAGGAATCATTGATATAGGCAGGATAATAAGCCTGATAGCCGCTCAGGGCAGGGATATCAATCTTTCGGTT
>VGGM01000198.1 GCA_016868515.1 Bacteroidota bacterium
TTGTTACCAGTTTGCTTAATGCACTGCTGCTTGAATCGGATGACCTTCTGTCGCACCTTGAGGAAAAGAGCATTTACTGGAATGACGATGTTGACTATGCCTTTATAATGATTGAAAAGACTATCAGGAAGATCAGGCCCGGGGAGGCAACAGAGATTGAACTGATGCCGCTTTACAAGAATGAGGATGATGAGAAGTTTGCCTTTCACCTTATGAGGAATACACTTCTTAAGAGTGAGATGACGCGCGAACTGATTGACAGGAACACCACCAACTGGGAGATTGAGAGGATAGCCCTCATGGATATACTTGTGATGCAACTGGCAATAACCGAGATTATGGTTTTCCCGGAAGTACCGGTCAAGGTTACCCTCAACGAATATATTGAGATAGCAAAGCATTACTGCACTTCAAAAAGCAGTACTTTTATAAACGGAATTCTCGACAAGGTGGTTAAAGAGATGAAGTTGCGGAAGTTGTTTGAGAAAACCGGGAGAGGGCTGGTAGGAGAGAACTCTGAAGAATAACTGAAATGGGAAGCATATATTACAATCCGGTTCTGGCAGCGATGGTTATTTCATTAGCCGTTCTTTCAGCATCGTGCCGGTCGGGTAACACAAGTACGGGTAGTGATGCAACAATGAACGGTGATCCGGCACTGATCCCGGAAATTGAGTTCAATACTCTTACCCACGATTTCGGGGTTCTTACCGAGGGCGAAAAGATTGCATGCGTCTTTACTTTTACGAATAAAGGGGAGGGTAGTCTTGTAATAAATTCAGCTTCAGCAAGTTGTGGGTGTACGGTTCCTCAGTTCAGCAAGAAGCCACTGAGAAATGGTGAGAAGGGTACCATGGAGGTAGTATTCAATACGGCAGGATTTGGCGGTATCCAGACCAAGACCATAACTGTTCAGTCGAACGCACGGACACCGGTCGTCATTCTGGCGATTAAAGCAGATATCAGAAGTAAAATCAAATAAAAATCAATTAAAAATGGGACATTTTAATCTTTTCTTTTTCATGACACAGCAAGAGGGATCCAATCCTATGATGTCATTTGTATTCCTTATCCTGATTTTCGTGATATTTTATTTTTTCATGATCAGGCCACAGGTTCGCAAGCAGAAGGAGCTGACTACTTACCGCAATTCCCTGCAGAAGGGAGATAAGGTGATAACAACCGGCGGAATCTACGGCAGGATACTGGATGTTAAGGATAACATTGTAACGGTTGACGTGGGTGGCGATGTAAAGCTTAGGGTTGACAAGAGCGCAATCCTTAAGGATTCATCAGACCTGCAGCAGCAGAAATAGGATCAGTTTTATGAACGAGGGTGAAGGTCACCGGAATGGGAAATGGACGCGCCGGTATCCGCCAGGAGTGGACCGTGATATCTTTGTTTTCGTATTCTTTCTGGCACTTTCGTTTAGTTTCTGGTATCTGAATGGTCTGAGCAAGGTAATTGAGAATACCATCAGGTACCCGGTAAGGTATATAAATCCACCCCGCGACAGGGTGCTTGCATCTGATATGCCGCCGAGGCTTGAGATGGAATTGAGGGGTCCGGGTTATTCCATACTTAAACTAAGACTGTCAGGAAGCCGGGCCCCGGTAATCATTGACATGTCGAAGATTGATTTCAGGGTGCTGCGCAACAGGAAGTTACCGGATCTTCAGTATATACTTACAGCCGATCTTAATGAGTCGTTCCGTCATCAGCTCAGGGCCGACTTCAGTATTGTAACGATTAAACCTGATACTCTGTTTTTCAGGTTTGACAGGCTGATTACCAAAAAAGTGCCTGTTATAGCCGAAGTTGAGGTCGTCACCGGCCCGGAGTTCTTCGTAAAGGGAACCCCGGAGGCAGTACCTGACAGTGTTTATATAACAGGTCCGGCTCCGGCAGTTGATACTGTTAATTTCATTAAAACAAGAGTGAAACGATTCACAGGAGTGAGTGAGTCGTTCTCAAGCAGCGTCCAGATTGCAGGCAGCCGTGATTTCAGTATTTCGGAACGAAGGGCCCGGGTTGCGATAAATATAGAACGGTTCACTGAGGCACGGATGGAACTACCGGTAAAGATTGTTAACAAGCCCGATTCAATTGACATTAAGCTGTTCCCCGATGAAGTGACTGTAAGAGCACTTGTTGCAGTATCGGACTACCAGGGTTTTTTTGACTCAAACATTCAGGTCGTTGTCGATTTGTCGGTATTAAGGACAGTTAATACCGATAAGCTTCCTGTATCAGTTGTTAATGTTCCTGCTTACGCAAGATCGGTAGTGTTCTCACCACAGGAACTTGATTACATAATTGAGCCTGTGCGAAGATGAAAGTGGGAGTAACCGGCGGAATCGGCAGCGGGAAGACAACTGTTTGCAGAGTATTTGGTATCCTGGGCGTTCCGGTATTTGATGCCGACAGCGAGGCAAGGAAAATCATTGACACCGATAAGAGGATCCAGAGCCGTCTGTCGGAGATTGCCGGGGAAGATTTGTACAGAACCGGTTCACTTGACAGAAAATTGCTTGCATCTCTTATCTTCAACAACGCGGATCTGCTGGGCAGGGTAAACTCCCTTATCCATCCCCTGGTGTTTTCTGAGTTCCTGAGGTGGGCATCATTGCAGGATTTCAGCTATGTGATTATGGAGGCTGCAATTCTGTTTGAGAGTGGAGCCGATGTAATGGTTGACAAGACGATAACTGTGGCAGCCCCTTACGAGGAGAGGATTGAGAGGGCTGTATCGCGTAGTGGGTTGACAGAGAGGGAGATAGAGGACAGGGTAAAAAACCAGTTCTGTCAGGAAGATTTGATCAGAAGATCTGATTATGTCATAATGAACGGCGAATGCGATATGATAATACCCGCCGTTCTTGAAATTCACAAAAATATTTTGAAAAGCCTGGGGTCATAGAAAAATGGGAAGTTTCGCACGCTGGATAGGAGGAGGACTTGGTGCACTTGCCGGAGGCCCTCTCGGAGCTGTTCTTGGGTTCCTCATCGGCACTGTCATAGACAACACCAGGTTCGAGGTGCATGGCGGCAGGCCGGCTTACGGGCCTACGACACCGGGAGGTTTCGGAATGAGCCTGCTGGTACTGATAGCGGCTGTAATGAAGGCCGATGGAAGGGTTCTCAGGTCGGAACTTGATTTCGTGAAACAGTTTTTCACAAGGCAGTTCGGACCCGATTCAGCCACCGATGCCCTGCAGGTGCTCCGGGATATACTTAAGCAGGAAATCCCTCTCCGCGATGTGTGCAGTCAGATAGCCATGAATATGGATTACTCATCGAGGCTCCAACTAATACATATGCTTTTTGGGGTATCAGCCGCCGATGGAAGATATGATGAGGCGGAACTGAAAGTGATTGGAAGGATTTCGGAATACCTGAATATTGCCGGGGCCGATTACATGTCTATCAGGAATATGTTTGTCCCGGAAACGGATTCGTCCTATAAAATCCTTGAGATTGAGAGGATTGCGACCGATGAGGAGGTTAAGAAGGCTTACAGGAGGATGGCAATGAAGTATCATCCCGACAAGGTCAGTCACCTTGGTGAGGATTTCAGAAAAGATGCCGATGAGAAGTTCAAAAAGGTTAATGAGGCCTACAAAAGGATAAAAAAGGAGCGCAATATGGCATAATATATGCCGGTATGGTAAGTCAATTGGCATATCTTCACTATTTTTACATCAGTTTAAATAACAGCAGCATGAACTTAAAGGACATCATATCAATATCGGGAGAGGCAGGCCTTTTCCGCTTTATTGCCCAGGGAAGGAATGGCATAATAGTAGAACATCTTGAAACGGGAAAGAGGCATAATGCACCGGCATCTGCAAGGGTAAGCTCACTTGACGAGATCGCTGTTTTTACCGATGGAGAGGAGATGAAGCTCAGCATAGTCTTCGACCGCATATTCGAAAAGGAAAATGGAGGCCCTGCACCCGATCCGAAATCGAGCCCCGGGATTCAAAGCAGTTACTTCGGATCGGTAGTGCCCGAGTATGACAAGAACAGGGTTTATGCCAGCGATATTAAGAAGGTACTGTTGTGGTACAATATACTTCATAAGCTAAATATGCTCATTAAGGAGGAAAAAAGTGAGGAAGGGGCAACACCGGCTGAACACAGGGATGAAATAAAGACTGAATCGGCCCCGGAAGCTAAAAGGATTCAGAAAGTTCATGAAAAAAAGAGTGTTGTGAAGAAGGGCGCAGGTGTTCAGGCTCCAAAGAGAATCTCGCCATCACAAAGAAAGTCGGGCTGACAGCAGTTAAGGTTAAATTACGTTAAGATGGAATTAATT
>VGGM01000199.1 GCA_016868515.1 Bacteroidota bacterium
GTAAAGGGAAGCTGGACCAACTACCCGGCAGGTGTTATGGCTGAATTCATAAGCAGGGGTATCGGTTTCAGCGGGCTCGAGATTCTGTTCTCCGGCGATATTCCCAACGGAGCCGGTTTGTCATCATCTGCCTCGATTGAGATGGTAACAGCATTCGCCCTGAACACACTGCTGCAGGCAGGCCTCACAACCCTCGATCTTGTAAAACTCTCGCAGCATGCCGAAAATCATTTTGTCGGAATGAACTGTGGCATAATGGATCAGTTTGCCGTAGGGTTCGGAAGCAGAAACAGTGCAATATTTCTTAACTGCGGAACACTTGATTATGAAGTGGTACCCTTTGCCACGGGCAATTACCGGCTTCTGATCATCAACACGAACAAACAGAGGGGGCTGACCGACTCAAAGTATAATGAGCGGCGGGCAGAGTGTGAAACGGCTGTTGATATGCTTCAGAAATACCGCAGGATAGAGTCATTATCGGAGCTTGACACCGGAGAACTGCCTGAAATGTTCAAGTATCTGCCTGACGAAACGATTTTTCGACGGGCTAGGCATGTTGTAACCGAAAACAACCGGGTGAGGCAGGCTGTGAAAGAGTTGAAATCAGGCAATCTCGCAGGATTCGGGTCACTTATGAACCAGTCGCATGATTCATTAAGAGATGACTATGAAGTTACCGGAACAGAACTTGACACTCTGGTAAATGAAACAAGGAAGATTGACGGCGTTATCGGTTCGAGGATGACAGGTGCCGGTTTCGGCGGGTGTACGGTAACCCTGATTGATAGCTCAAGAGTAAATGTATTAACAGAGACTGTAAACAGAGAATACAGCCGAAGAACCGGGCTGGTTCCCGATTTCTATATGCCGGAGCTCGGTGACGGGCCCCGCCTTGTTATGCCTGATTAATGGTCTCTGGCCCTGAACTCTTTTGTGTTAATATCCTGCACACATCTGAAGCCTAACGTCTCGCTGCGGTCAAAACCCGGGGAGACCAGTAACAGCATCTGCGTTTTATCGAGTGACTGGGGACCACCCTGAATATACCACCAGCTTGATTCCGGTTTGTAGAAGCTGCCGCCCCTTATGATAATGAAATAGTTATTCCCGTTGAAGTAGGTATCGGCAGTCATTTGCCAGACATTTCCCACCATATCCTGTACACCATAAGGGCTTGCACCCTTGCTGAAGGCATCAACAGGTGTCATACGGTCAAACGAATTGTTGCTTCTGGTGCCGTAGAACTCATTTCCCCATGGCCATGTACGGCCATCGGTGCCCTGGGCTGCCAGCTGCCACTCATCTTCGGTTGGCAGCCGCTTTCCGGCCCATGCGGCGTAAGCCCTGGCATCGTCGGGACTAATCCAGACGACAGGATAACTGCCCTGCCCCGACCTGTAAAACCCTTCAGTCCAGTGACGCAGGTAATTAACCGTATCACGGGGTTTGTAGCCTGTACTCCTTATAAACTCGAAATATGCCTCATTCGTTACCGGATAGATGTCGATGAGAAAACTATCGATCGTCACGCTCCTCAGGGTATCTGTCAGAGGGTGAGGAATGAAATTGTCATTTGCCGAAACCTTGTAAGAGAAACTGTTACCCGGTACCAATACCATACCGGCGGGGACAAACGCGGAAAGCTCTGTGCGGATAGTCGCGGAAACAAGAACGGGAGTGCCGCCGTCAAACTTCACGATTCTTTCGTCGCGCAGGTTTTCGCCAGTGAAAAGCCTGAGTACTATTTTCCCCTGGTAATGGCCAAAAAGCTCTTTCAGAGGGATTAACGTATCGACAGGGGATTCGAGTATCAGAGGGATTGTTTCCGTTGAGGGGTTCCCTTTCCATATCTCAATTGTACCTTCAGACTGTGAGCTTATGGCAACAGACCATCCATTTCTTTCAACTTTCAGTAGCCGGGGGAACCGTGCTATACAATCGACACTTCCCTCCCCCCTTGTTCCGTTCATCCGGGAACCCCATCCATCACAGGTGACCGGAATGCGGTTCACCATGCCTGATTTAAAGGGATTCAACTCCTCATGGTGCCACAGTGAAACATAGTGGAAGTCAGGTTGGTAATGGTCATCGAAAAGGAACCCGTCGTATCCGTGGTCATTCATATTAAGGACTGTGAATATAGTCTTTTCACCGTCGCGCCACCGGTTGACAAAAACATTATCAGTATCGGTGGGGATAAGAGGAGTCCAGTCAGAATCGAGGAATGCATTGCTGTTATCTCTGAGTATCCGGGTTGTTGCCGCAAGAAATCTCATATCATCCCTGAAAAGGTCGTTCCTGCCACCTGGTCTGAACATATTCAGTTCCATACCATAGCCATTAAAGAACGAGATGGCTATCTCTCTCCTGAGTCTCTCCTCTCCCACATCGCCAACCCTGAAGATTGCAAAATCGGGTTTGATTATTTTGTTGAGATTAAGCTCGGGACTAAGGAGTATGGCGTTGTGTACCCTTCCCGAGATAATTCCGGGCATATCCTTAACCACTGCCATTCCTTCCGAGAACATTACAACGCCGGTTCTTACGCTGTCGGCCGCCATCTGAAGTTCCATGCTTGAGCTTCCCTTTGTATCAAGCACAACACCATCGGCCTCGGTCAGCCTGATAATCTCTGCCATTCCCCCAAGGTGATCCTCTTCCCGGGTGCTGTTGTCCCATGGATTATAGGCAATAAAAAACCGGGTACCATACTGCCGCAATAAACGCGAAAAGCTTCTGAGCTGGTCAGTGCCACCGGGCAGATTCCTGTAGAGGTCCCACTGATTCCGTCTGTCGAGGCCGAGCCGGGGCCATGTTGGCCAGATACCGAAAACGTCAATATGACCGAAGAGATCATTAAATTCCTTCAGAGTTTCGCCAAAAGTGTACTTCCCTGATAATGGATCATAGTATTCAATATCCCAGGGGTATTGAAGCACTATCAGGTAGCTGCTTTTAATCCATTGAAGATCGGGGCGTTCGAAAAGGGAGTTATCAAACACCTCAAGATCATAGAGGTACCTGTCCCTGAACATAAGCTTCATTCCATCCTGCCATTGTCCCCGATAGGTATCGGCATAAATGTGGTATGTTACTTTTGCGCCTGGTATCAGTTCGGTCTCATACCTTCTCCTGGTTCCGCCGTCAACACTGATTCTCCTTGCAAGAGCTGCCACTGAAACAGCATTCGAAACCGGATAAGCTGAAAACCCGAGTTCCCAGGCATTATCGGGAAGGATTACCCTCAGAGGCCGGTGGTCGGGACGGTGAAGCCATGCCCTGGCAAGATCCCATGGGCCGTCACCCTTTATATACACCGACGACCTGTCCTCACCAAATGGGATTACATCACTTATAATCAGGGTGTCAGAGCCCCTGTTTTCGAATATTACTTCCCATCTGAGCCCGGGATAACCCTTTCCATTACTTTTTACAAGAAGCTGTAGCCCCTTGTCGAAGTTGAGAATATGGTAACCATCGATGTATCCTGCCTCCACATCTGAAGCGGTGCGATACCTGCCATCGCACAGGAAACTGAAAAGAGGCCGTAATGTTTCGGGTTTTATAAGTGTACTGTCGGCCAGAAGGTAACTCTCAGCGGCCAGTCCTGTTCTTGTGCTGAGACGTATACTTTCAAGCACCTGACTATTAATGATTCCAGGCAGGATACTGATGATCAGAATCAGGAAGAGAGATTTCTTTGAACGGAGTCTCATGATTGAAATAACATGAATACGATGTCAGGAGTTTTATTAATGCAATTTAGTATGATTAAACTGTTTTTCAATAAGCTGGCAGGGTGATTTATAATCAATCTTAAAAAAAAAAAGGAACCCATTTCAGGGTTGGAAATAAAATTGTAATTTCATCAGCGAAGAAAACCGTATTTCAGATGCAGAAATACTTTACAAAATATTCGTTTATTATACTCCTTATACTAATGGCTTTCCTTGCCGGTGCATGTGCATCGAGCAGGAAACCCAACTGGATAAAGGAACGAAAGAAATCGGGTTATGTTTCCACCTCACGACTCGGGAAAAACAAGTATTACTTCTCCAGTTCATACCAGAAGAAGCTTACCAGATCGGTAAAAAATAAGAGATAACCCGCCCGTTAAACGTTGCAGTCGAATGACAATCCGTCATATGCAAGTTGAATATTAGGCGGAAGTTCCTTCATTACTACAGAGTACAAACCCATTTGATGGCCGATATGAGTAATGAATGTTTTTCTTGGTGATACCTCTCTGGAAAATTCAATTGCTTCCCTTAGGCTAAAATGTGAGATATGGGATTCCTTTCTTAATGCA
>VGGM01000200.1 GCA_016868515.1 Bacteroidota bacterium
GGAATATGAATAGTACAAATACAGCCAGAAAGATTCCGATGATTGCTGTTTTCTGAACTTCCCCAATAGATTTGTCGATGTATTTTCCCTGGTCCTGTACAACGGTGAACTCATAGCCAGGGAGTGCTCGTCGCAGGGAGCTCAGTTGATCATTAAGGTTATTTACCGCCTTAACGGTGTTGAACTTCGGTTCCTTGAAAATTGACAGGCCGATAGCTCTCTCACCGTTGAGGAAGACAATATTCTCGGGATCCTTATTCATAAGAGAAACTGTCGCCACATCGCGCAGATAAACCGGCACTCTTGACGTGGCGGCTATTGCTGAAGCCGCCGTGGCCGAGGTTCCGGCAGCAGCACCTGCCTGCCTGAACCCCACTATAATGTTCTTAAGATCTTCAATATCAGTAAGAACACTGACTCCCTTGATAGTATACTGAACACCCATGTCGACGATTGACCCGCCTGACACGTTGCGGTTGTAACTGGCTATTTGTGAAGCAATGCCGTCGGCTGTAACACCATATGAGTCGAGAAGGAAACGGTTGGTTTCAATTACAACCTCACTCACTTCTTTTCCGGTAAGCTTCACATCGGCAATACCATCGAGCCTTACAAGTTCATTCCTTACGTAGTTTTCTGCTATCTTCCTGATTTCGTCCATATTGGTCATTGTGTTGTGGCGCAGGGCCACAACCATGACGGGCGAGGCATTCGGATCGTATTGTGTAATTGAGAGTTCTTCAACCGAACTGTTCTGGCTGAATGAATTAAGATCTTTCTGAATATCAAGGAAGGCCTCATCCATATCCTTATTCCACTGATACTCCAGGGTAAGGCTTGCCGTTCCCACTTCGCATATTGAGGAGACCTGTACCACGTCCTTCTGCCGCATGGCTATCGATTCGATCTGGTCGACGAAGAGCTTTTCCATCTCTTCCGGGGGCCGTTCTCCTGCTTTTAACTCAATGTAGATCTTTGGGTTATTAAGGTCGGGAAACAGGTCGGTGCCAAGCTTCCCGAAAGAAATAATACCAAGGAGCACAATACCCAGTACCAGCATTAGCACCGTAACGGGGTAATTGACAGAAAACCTTGCAATTTTATTCATATAACTACCGTATTATCTGTACCCGTGAGTTCTGGCTCAATGTTTCATAGCCTGAAATAATAAGCCTCTCATCACGGTTCAGGCCACGTACCACTTCCACTTCGGTAGCAGTTTCAAGCCCTGTTACAATTATCCTTTCATTAGCCCTTCCCTGGTTAACCACGTAAACAGTTTTTCCACGCTGGCGCGACAGTATTATATCCTTAGGTATAACTATAACGGAATCCTTGCGGTTAACCACTATGTCGGCCTTGACGAACATACCGGGTCTGAGCTGGTAGTTATTGTTGTCGGCACTTATAAAGCCCTTGAAGGTGCGTGATTCAGCATCAATCACCGGTGAAGTCTGTGAAACAGCAGCCTTTATTGTATCATTGGGTATTGTGTAGCTGGTAAGACGTGCAGGTTGGCCCGAAACAATAGTGTTGAGGTATTTTTCGGGAATTTTCACATCGAGATACATTGTACGGTAGTCCATTATTGTTACAATAACAGAGTTGGTTTCAATTTGTGTACCCTGGGTGTAATAAGGCAGGTCGACAATAATACCATCGATTGTCGGCACAATTCTCATCCTTTCCATCTGCAGCCTTGCGTTCTCAAGAGCATACTTGGCGTTGATGAAGCTCACACTGGCGTTCTTCAGTTCCCTGAGGGTTACACCGCCTTTCTCATAAAGCGATTCCTGCTTCTGGAGTTCGCTTTCAGCCAGCTCGAGATTTAGTTCCTGGGCCTCCAGCCTGACAGAGTTTACGAATTCCCTGTCCTCAAATCTGGCTATTACCTCGCCGGTTCTGACCATATCGCCCATCTGCCATTGACGTCCGGTTCGAGGATTTTTCTCAAGATAGTAAGTGGCGGCTATCCTGGAACGGAGTTCAATAACGCCTCTTGGATAGACTGAACCGGTAGTTGAAATAACTTCTTCAATAGACTTTGTTGTGACATCGATTACTCCAACCGGTGCCTCCACATCGGCCTGTGAGCTCTCTGTCTGCCGATTGCATCCATATATGAGTAACAGTACAGCCGGTATGATGTAGATAATCTTTTTCATCGCTTTTTGATTTTGCATTGCTGTGGTTAAATTAACGGTTCAGTCTTCCGGTTAGTTTTAGTTTTGTTTGAATACCGAGAGTGGTGATAATGGTTCGTTCTTTTCGAAATCGTAGAGTGTCTGTACCTTAAGGTTCAGGAGTTCAAGCTTGTAGCTGATAAGAGCGTTTGTGAATGAAATCTGGCTTTGGGAAAGCTGCTCCTGGAACCGGTTAAGGTCCATTCCGGTCAGATCGCCGTTACGGTATCTCTCCAGGTTTATCTGGTAAGTAAGCTCAGCATTCACTGTCGACTGCCTTGCAATCTCTATCTGGTTTCTGAGGTTGAGCAGGTTACGGTAAACCTTCCTTATGCTAAGGGTAATGCTGTTTTCTTCATCTTCGAAGGCAATTTCCTGGGTTTCGATAGATGCTTCCGAAGCCTTTATCCTCGATTTCTTCTCTCCCCAGTCCCACAGAGGTATTGTAAGGTTTAACTGAACCGACTGGTTGCTGTTTGGCTGATTATATACCTGCAGAAGGTTCTCATTGTCGCCAGCGAGTCCGACGGAGAGTCCCACTGACCCTTTAAACTCATTCAGCGCCATGGTCCGTATCATGTCAAACTGGGATGTCTCTATTGAAATCTGCCTCTGCCTCAGTTCGAGCCTGTTCCTGAGGCCCTGTTCGATGGCGAATCCGATATCAATTGAGATGGTGTCAACTGTGATATCAGGCACAGCGACAAAGTCGTCAAAAAGACTCATTCCCACCAGAAGTTTGAAGTCATCCTTCGCATTTTCGAGGCTCACGAGCCTGTTCTCATAATCCGATCTTGAGTTGGCAAGGTTAAGTTCGGCCTGGTAAAGTTCAACATCGGCGGCAAGACCTGCCTGTGCCTTGGCCCTGGTAATCTCATAGCTTTCCTGCATGTTCTTGTATGCGCTCATTGAGATATCGAGGCTTTGCTGCTGCTGATAAACAGTATAGAATGACTGGGTTACCTGCCTTTCCAGCTGCAGACGTGAGAGCACATGTGATATCTGGGTGTTCTCAAGGTTGAATTCGAGCTCTTTCAGCTGCAGTTTTGTGCGGTTATAGGTGAATATTGGCTGGTCGAGCGAAAGTGTAAGATTATTATCGAAAGCGTTGGTACTCTTCTCATAATAAGGATCATCGCGCTTCGTGTACACATCGCTGAATTTAAATCTGTTGACCAGTGAGAGAGTTGCGTCGGTTGCAATGATTGGCTGCACAACATTGAATGATGCCGAACTGGTCATGTTTCTCGAAGTGCTGTAGGTTGCAAACTGCTCATTGAGGGTACGTCCCTGCGTATAGCTGAAGGGAGTGATGTTAAGGGAGAAAGCCGATTTAAGAGCCGCCCTCTGGGCGTTAAGGTTTTCCTGGCTTCTAATAAGGCCGAGCTGACTCCTTTTAAGTGATGGACTGTTCGATTCTGCAACCGACAGGGCATCATTGAGGGTCAGACCCTTCTGTGGGGATGCCGCCTGCGAAAATATAAGCAATACGATCATTGCCATGAATTTTGCAGGCAGGTTGTTTTTTAATGGTTTTTTCATATTGGTCAGATTGAAATTATAGTCTGCACACTGTTGCGATATCAGTTATTCTTCTTCACCCATTTCACCGCATCGGCCACCACCGTTCTGGCGGTTGATTTGTTTGTCAGTTCAACTTTTGCCGTATCGGCCGAGAGGTAGTATGTTCCGAGTTTATTCCATCCGGGGTCGGCTGTTTCGTAGTCGAGTGTTATCTCCTCCATTCCGTCATCGTGATATACTGTGAAGGGGAATTCTTTCATCATGGGTGTTTGCTCAACTCTTACACCACCCCGTTCCTGTATTTCAACAGTACCGCCGCCTGAGGGGCCGGTGCCCCCTCCGGGAGCCCCTCTGGGCCCGCCGCCGGGTCCGCCTCCGGGTCCGCCAGCCATTCCTCTCATCGCCCCCATCATCACCATACGGTTTGCGCTCTTGGGTATATATGCATATACATCATAGTAGCCTGAGGTTTCGAGAACTGTCGACCAGGAGACCTTCCGCTCACCCGATCCGCTTCTGGTGTATACAGCCGACTTGACATACTTGCCATAATAATCACTCATTACCACGGGTTGCCAGTATTCAGGCATAA
>VGGM01000201.1 GCA_016868515.1 Bacteroidota bacterium
ATCCAGTATTCCGGTGTAATGCAGGTAATCCCGCCTGCCGATCTCCAGAATGTCCTCGACCACGGACTCGAATACTTCAACCGCCAGCAGCCCTTCATTGATCCGGTAATGAGAGATCTGCAGCTTATTCTTTTCGCCCCTACCGTTGGTGCATCGGGCGCCGTCTTCGGGATACTCCTGGCATTTGGAGTGCTCTTCCCGAATACTCAGATAATGCTCCTCTTCCCACCCATCCCCATCAGGGCCAAATACCTTGTAATAGCTTACGGAGCTCTGGAACTTTACCTGGCCGTTACCCGTCCCGGCAGTAACATTGCCCATGCAGCCCACCTCGGAGGAATGCTTTTCGGGTATATACTTATCAGGGTCTGGCGCAAAACCACTAAAACACTCTACTGATGAGCATCTGGGAAGAGATAAAGTCAACTTTCAGGAACGGAACCGCTCTCACAAAGTTGCTCTATTTAAACGGAGCTATCTTTCTGGTGGTGAAACTGCTTGAAATGATAAGCGTAATAGCCACCAAATCGGCCGTTTACGCTGTTGTTTTCGTTGACTGGCTATCGGTTCCGGCTTTCCTGCCCGAACTTGCAGGAAAGTTCTGGACACCACTAACATATATGTTCCTGCACCAGGAGTTCCTACATTTTATTTTTAATCTGCTGTGGCTATACTGGTTCGGGAAGATATTCCTCCAGTTCCTCGACCAGCGGAAACTGGTGGCAGCGTATATTCTGGGGGGATTGACAGGTGCCCTCTTTTTCATCGGGTTCTTCAATATTGTACCGGCCTTTCGCGATTCATCACTCACAACCGGAGCACTTGGTGCTTCTGCGGCTGTCATGGCCGTGGTAACAGCAGTAGCGGTCTGGGTTCCCGAATATGAAATCATGCTGTTCCTCATCGGACGGATCAGATTGAAGTACCTTGCCCTGTTCATGTTCCTGATTACTACAGTGTTCGACTTTTCGGCAAATACCGGCGGCAAGGTTGCTCATATAGGAGGGGCTCTTTTCGGACTCCTCTATGCCATCTCCCTCAAAAGGGGATATGACCCCGGAAAAGGAATCAACATGGTGATTGACTTTTTGGCAACCATCTTCAGGCCCCGGAAAAAAATCAGGGTTACATACCGGAAACCACCCCGTGATGACTACCAGTACAATGAAATGAAAACAGAAAAACAGCAGGAGATAAACCGCATTCTCGACAAGATAAGCAAAGGGGGGTACGACTCTCTGACCTCAGAGGAAAAAAAGAGACTGTTTTCAGAAAGCCAGGGTAAAAACTGACGCACAATCACCCTTTTTAGGCTATTTTTATGTTGCCAAACAAAAGCAGGCATGAGGAAAATACTAAGGAACATATTGCTGATTACAAACATCTTTTTCGCCGCTTTCCTGCTCATGGCCTACCTGGCAGTATTCATAAATCCCGGCGACTTCATACTTCCGGCCTTTTTCGGGCTGCTCTATCCCTACCTCCTGATAATAAACATCATTTATGCCGTAATATGGTCAGTAAACCTGAGGATCTATGCATTTATATCGGTTGTTGCAATTATTCTGGGGTTCAACCATATGTCGGGATTTATCAGGCCTTCCCGGCCTGGTAATCAGGGTGAACCCGATTTCACCCTGATGAGCTACAACGTAAGAATGTTCAACCGTTATGAAGGCCCCGGTTCCGGCACAACCGAAGATGAAATCAAAGGGCTGGTCACAGAGTTCAGCCCTGATATTCTCTGCATTCAGGAGTACTATGCGGGAACCGGCGGCGACCGGCTTGCTGCCGGATTTACAGAGGCCCTGGGCAAAAATGTGGAATCACATATCAAACTCACCGGAAGAGGACGCGGCTCCTATTATGGAATTGCTACCTTCAGCCGCTTTCCGGTAGTCAGCAGGGGCGAAATAATCCACCCCAATTCATCGAGCCTTACCATATACACCGACATTGCAATAGGACCGGACACTTTCAGGATCTTCAATAACCACCTGCAATCTTTCCGGCTACGGGCAATGGAACGATCGTTCGTCAGTGAAATGATTGAGGGGACAGAACAGAGACTCGCCGAGGCCCGAAACGTTTCGATGAGCCTTCGTGACGGCTTCGTGAAGAGGGCAGCACAGGCTGTCGTACTAAGGGCTTTTATTGAAAGCTCCCCCCACCCGGTCATCGTTGCCGGCGATTTCAACGACACTCCGGTATCATATTCCTATCGAACTATCAGGAAAAACCTCACCGACAGTTTCGTGAAAGCCGGGTATGGCGCCGGATTTACATATAAGGGGAAATATCCGCCTAACCGGATCGATTACATCTTACATGATGATGCGATTAAGGCATTGTCATTCAGCGTTTTGCGGGCAAGGCATTCCGACCATTACCCGGTGATGGGTGGATTCAGTATGACCAACTAAAAAGGCAGCTTACGGAAATCCAGGTTGCCCCCGCTCAGAATTAGTCCGATTCTCTTCCCCTCAAACCTCTCTCTGTTTTCCATCAGTACAGCCAGAACCGTTGCCGATGATGGTTCAACAACTATCTTCATACGTTCCCATATAAGCAGCATTGACCCGATAATACTCTGTTCACTGACGGTTACGATATCATCGGCTTTCTGCCTGATAATGCTGAAGGTCCTTTCGCTCAGTGAGGTCAACAATCCGTCGGCAACTGTCCTGGGGTTTACCGACGGAACCAGCCTGCCGGTTGTAAACGACTCATGGGCGTCGGCTGCATTGGCAGGCTCGGCTCCGATTACCGCAGTTACCCGATTCACCCCTTTTACCGCCGTAGCAGTTCCGCTGAGCAGACCGCCGCCGCCAACGGGTGCAACTATAACATCTATATTGTCAATCTCCTCCATCAGCTCAAGGGCTGCAGTCCCCTGTCCGCATATAACGTTGTGGTTGTCGTATGCATGTATGAGTGTCGCACCAGTACGATCCATTATCGCTGCTGCCGTCTCTTCGCGGGCCTGTAGTGTGGGCTTGCAGAAGGTAATCTCAGCCCCGTAGCCTGATACTGCGCTCTTCTTCGCCGAAGGGGCGTTATCGGGCATCACAATGTAAGCTTTCACCCCGCGGCTTACTGCAGCATGTGTAAGCGCAGCAGCATGATTCCCTGAAGAATGAGTTATCACTCCCCTCTCCATCTCCTCTGAACTCAGGCACAGTACGGCATTGGTTGCGCCGCGGAACTTGAATGCGCCGACTTTCTGAAAGTTCTCGCACTTAAAGAACAGTTCTGCTCCGAATATGTTGCTCAGCTGCCTTGATGTAAGAACCGGCGTCCTGTGCACAAAAGGCTTTATCCTTTCATGTGCAGCGAGTACGTCACTAAGTGTTGGTAATTTCATTGCTTTGGAAATCTCTGAAACAAAAGTAAGAAAAAACGCCCTGCAATGAATAATGCAGGGCGCTTGCACCGGCCTGTAAACCGGAAAATATCAGAAAATACTGTAAGCCACGGTAAGTCCGGCCATAACAACCGAAACCATCGTCATAAGCTTGATAAGGATATTCAGTGAAGGACCAGAGGTGTCCTTGAACGGATCACCTACGGTATCGCCAACAACACCTGCCTTGTGTGCTTCGCTGCCTTTACCCCCGTGGTTACCCTTTTCAATATATTTCTTTGCATTATCCCATGCGCCTCCTGAATTGTTGAGCATACTGGCCAGGGTGAATCCTGCTGTCAGTCCTCCTGCGAGCAGACCGACCACGCCTGCAACACCGAACAGCAGACCGATGATTACCGGCACCGCTATTGCCATTAGTGAGGGCACCATCATTTCTTTCTGGGCACCCTTTGTCGAAATGGCAACACACCTTGCATAATCGGGCTTTTGTGTTCCCTCCATTATGCCGGGGAATTCTTTGAACTGGCGGCGTACCTCATCAACCATCGATCCGGCGGCTCGTCCAACGGCTTTCATTGTCATGGCGCAGAATACGAATGCCATCATCGCTCCTATGAACACCCCACCCAGAAGGAGCGGGTTGAACAATGAAAGGTCATAGGCTTCGGAAAAATTCCTTATGGTAGCCTCCGAGAGCATCACGGCTTCCTGGCCGTCAGCAACTTCTGGCATTCTTGACTTATAGAAGAGAATCTCACCAATCTGGATAAATCCCTCCTGCGTTTTGTCTGAAAGTTTACCGAGCCATAGTCTTACTTCCTCCATATAGGCGGCCAGCAGTGCCATTGCGGTGAGTGCAGCCGAGCCAATGGCAAATCCCTTACCTGTGGCAGCGGTTGTATTACCAAGCATATCGAGGGCAT
>VGGM01000202.1 GCA_016868515.1 Bacteroidota bacterium
ATTTGAAGAGGGCCTGAAGCACGTACTTGAAAGTGCATTTGAGACCGGTACGGAAACTGTCTCTTTCCTTGCATCAGCCGGCAGGGTGCTCGCTGCTGATGTTATCAGCGACATTGATATGCCTCCATTTAACAAGACTGCGGTAGACGGATATGCCTGCAGGGTTCTTGATCTTGGAAAACCCCTTAAAGTGCTTGAGGTTATCAATGCCGGAAAACAACCAGTAAATATTGTTACCGACGGTACATGTTCCAAGATAATGACTGGTGCGCCGGTTCCCGAGGGCGCTGATTTTGTATTCATGGTTGAGGATGCCGAATCCATTGCTGACGGCAGGGTCAGGTTTACGGGTAAGAGCAGAAAGGACAATATAGCCCGGTTTGGGGAAGATGTCAGGAACGGTGACATGGTTCTGACCCGTGGCAGGTTAATCAGACCACAGGACATTGCCGTAATGGCATCGGTTGGCTGCACACTGGTTCAGGTAAAACAGATGCCCAGGGCAGGTATTATAAGTACCGGAAGCGAGCTCGTTGAACCATCGTCGAGACCCGGAAAGTCACAGATAAGGAACAGCAATGCTTACCAGTTGCTTGCCCAGTGCGAGCGGGCAGGTGCCACCGGAAGGTATTACGGTATTGCCATTGATGATGAAGCTGTTACCCTCAATATGCTTTCGCGTGCACTGGAGGAGAATGATGTGGTAATTCTGACGGGAGGTGTCTCGGCCGGGGATTATGATTTTGTTCCGGCCGTACTTGAGAACGCCGGAGTAAAGATCCTTTTTGACAGTATGGCGGTTCAGCCGGGAAGACCAACAACATTCGGTGTACACAGTAGTGCGCTTGTTTTCGGACTTCCGGGAAATCCTGTTTCAAGCTTTATACAGTTCGAGCTTCTGGTGAAGCCACTCTTTATGAAAATGATGCAGTGCGAATGGAAACCTGTTCAGTGGGAGTTGCCACTTGCAGAAGATTTCAGGAGGAAAAACAGCATCCGCACCGGCTGGCTGCCGGTGATTATTACCGCGAAGGGAAAAGTCAGACCGGTAGAATACCACGGGTCGGCTCACATATCGGCTCTGCCCGATGCTGATGGTATAATGATGGTGCAGGCCGGTATTTCCTCAATAAAAGCAGGGACAAAGGTTTATGTTCGACAGATTTAACAGACATATCAATTACCTGAGGATTTCGGTAACCGACAGGTGCAATCTGCGCTGTACATACTGTATGCCCGAGACTGGTGTTAAACTGATGTCACACCATGAGATACTCAGCTATGATGAGATAGCCGCTTTTACAAAGGTTGCGGTCAGACACGGGGTTGACAAGGTAAGAATCACAGGAGGCGAACCTTTGGTGCGAAAAGGAGTTGTTACCCTGGTTGAAATGCTGGCCTCCATTGAAGGCATAAACGATTTGTCGATGACAACCAACGGAACGCTTCTGGCGTCATTTGCCGCTGATTTGAAGAGGGCCGGACTGCAGCGTGTTAATATCAGTCTTGATACCGTAAACCCTGAAAAATTCAGGAAGATAACCAGGGTCGGAACAATTGATGATGTTTACGCCGGGATTGAAGCAGCCGGAAAAGCAGGCTTGCTGCCGGTTAAAGTAAACTGCGTAATTGAAACATCTCCTGCCGAACCCGATGCAGCCGGTGTAGCTGAATACTGCAGGAATAACGGGCTGGAGGTAAGATTCATTGAGCAGATGAACCTTGCCGGTGGCAGGTTCTCGGTTGTTCACGGAGGAGAGGGAGGGAACTGTGAAGTATGTAACAGGCTCAGGCTTGCGGCCAATGGAATGCTAAGGCCCTGTCTGTTCAGCGATATCGAAATTGACATAAGGAAGACAGGCTATGAGGCTGCAATGATGAGGGCCCTCGAATTGAAACCAGCCTGCGGAACTGTCAGTGAAAGGGGAGATTTCTATAATATAGGAGGTTGAGTAATGGCAAAGCTTACACACATCGACAGGGAAGGAAAGGCCAGAATGGTGGATGTCGGTTCCAAGGGAATATCTGTCAGGGTAGCCAGGGCTTCCGGTCACATCACCATGAGACCCGGGACAATTGACCAGGTGAAGGAGAACTCAATGAAAAAGGGTGACGTTCTGGCAGTTGCACAGATTTCCGGTATCACTGCGGCAAAGCAGACATCGCTGCTTATACCTTTGTGCCATAATATTGCACTCGACAGTATACATGTTGAAGCAGTGACCGATGATACAGGGGTTGCTGTTCACAGCGAGGTTAGATGTACCGGCAGAACGGGCGTTGAAATGGAAGCTCTGACAGCGGTTTCGGTTGCCCTTTTGGCGGTATACGATATGTGCAAGGCTGTTGACAAGGATATGATAATCGATTATATAAAACTGACGCATAAGGAGAAGCATGAAGATTCCTGAAACATTCCGGGTCCTTGTCATTACACTTAGCGACAGGGCCGCCGTGGGAGAATATTCTGACCTGAGCGGACCCGCAATTGCTTCACGGGTGGGTGCCCGGGTGAAGGAGACAGGGTGGGAACCGGTGGTTGAAACCAGGCTGATAGCCGACGATAGAAATGCCCTTAACCGCCTTCTAAGCGAAGCCTCACGGGAATATAATCTTATAATAACCTCAGGCGGAACCGGGATCGGTCCACGCGATATCACTGTCGATACTGTTAAACCGCTCCTGAAACTTGAGATTCCGGGTATTATGGAAATGATAAGAGTGAAGTCGGCAGCAGATAAACCAAGCGCCCTGCTGAGCCGCGGGGTGGCCGGAATTATCGGCAATGCCCTTATCTTTACTCTTCCCGGGTCGGTAAGGGCAGTTAATGAGTATCTCGATATTATACTGCCTCTGCTTCACCATACCGTGTGCATGCAGTACGGGGTGGATATCCACGATGCTCCGGGAGGGAACGGGAAGGGTTGATCAGCCGGCCTGGGTTCTTACCAGCACCGTTCCGATCAGCCTGTCGTACCTGCTGTTTCGGGCACGGTAGTAAACAAGCACGAGGTACTCATTTTCCGTTTCGTAATGACTTCCCTCAAACCACCTTCTTTCATTAACCGCCTGGCCGCCGGGTACGAATAAATACTCATAATTATACCATCCCTGCTTGAGCATAAGGGCTCCTTCATACTGCCTTGTCTCGTAATTGTATCTCATCAGGTTTTCAGGAAGGGGTGTCCACCTGGTGAACTCACCGGCAATATGGATATTGCCACCTTCAATCTTCAGCGTTGCGGGCAGTGTGAAGTACACCATTGCATAATCGGCGTCAATTGACGGGTTGACACCCTCCTGCACGCCCACAACATACTTTCCGTTGAAGTCGGGCCGGTAGAAATATGGTTTGAACTCGCGGTTTTCTGAAGGGGTGAGGTTAATGTGGTTTATACTTCCGTCATAGGTAACATCTCTTACGAATTCAGACTGGTACCTGAAACTACGGATATCGAACTGGCGAAACTCATTTCCTCCGTAGAACAGGTTCCCGGTTCCCAGCGAAGTATATCTCAGTTCTGATGGTGTGACAAAATCGGCTTTAAGATTGGTTTTTGCATTATCCCACCGGCCATTCTGCAATACGGACGTGAATATCTCATTCCTTGGGTCGGCAACCCTGGCACCGGAGATTGATACCGATACTTCGAGTTGCTGATGTGTTTCCCTGAATTCGCCCATGTCGGCCCGGCGGACGGACGCCTTTACTGCAGCCAGTTTCTCGGTTACCATAAATCGGCAGGCAAGAAGAGGTTGTCCAGGTTCCCCGGGTTTGTGAATCAGAATTATATAGTTGCCCGATATGTTGAACCTGATGTTCTCATTCGGGAATGACAGAACGTAATGGACGTATTTCACCGTGGTATTGAATGATCGGGTGTAGGTCTCAATCTGGTTTTCGTCGAATCCGTCAATGAAATCGGATACAAACAGTCCTGATGGCTCCCAATCCTTGTTACAGTGTATAAAGGAATACCAGAGGTTTTCAGCAGTGGTTCCGAGAAGATCGAAGGAGAGCATAAGTTTTTGCCCTGAGTCCATTTCAAGAACAGGACCGGAGAGGTTCCAGCTTTCGCTGTGCAGCAGCACCGTTTTCACACGGCTGTCATAAACAGTGTTGCTGATGACCCGGGACTGGGGTAATGCGGACATATAAATCATGCCTGCAGAAAACAGAAGTGATACTGCAGTGACTAATTTCCTGATATGCATAAATTGTTTCTTACAAATATCCCGCCACAGGGCGCAAATAAAGATAATATTATGTAGATTAACGGATTCAT
>VGGM01000203.1 GCA_016868515.1 Bacteroidota bacterium
TGGCAATTACTCTGGGAACTGGCTTTGGTTCCGCCTTTATTGCCGATAAAACACCGGTTGTCGAGGGTGAACAGGTGCCCCGCCTGGGTTGTCTTTACCATCTTCCTTTTGGTAACTCAATTGCCGACGCGTATTTCTCAACACGTTGGTTCACAGGTGAATATAAAGCAATTACCGGAACTGATGTGACAGGCGTGAAAGAAATGGTTGCTATTGCCGGAACTGAGGCGAAGGTGATGGAGATTTTCAGACAATTTGGCCGGAACCTGGGCATCTTTCTTGCTCCCTGGCTGAAAGGTTTCGGCGCGGAAGTACTCGTAATCGGTGGTAATATCTCAGGTGCCTTCAGCTTATTCGGTGACGAACTGCTTACGACCCTTACCGGAGAAGGATGCTCTTCACGGGTCGAGATCTCTGTACTGAAGGAGGATGCGGCCCTGGCAGGAAGTGCTTACCTTATCGACGAGAATTTCTGGGCATCGGTCAGGCACGCCCTGCCGCTTATGTAAAAGTATAATAACCCGATAAATAGAATCTGCAATGAGTTCAAGAATCAACTTAAGGACACTCTTCCCGGTGATGCTCTCATTCTTCGTGATGAGCTTCGTCGATATGGTCGGCATTGGTGTTGACCGTGTCAAAGCCGATATGAACCTCAGCGACACCATGGCTCAGCTCATTCCATCAGCTGCGTTTCTCTGGTTTCTTATATTGTCGGTTCCGGTTGGCATAATACAGTCGAGAATAGGTAAAAAACTGATGCTGAATATAGGTATGGCTGTAACTGCTGCCGGCATGCTCGTTCCATTCCTGGTCTACAGGTTCCCGATGGTTTTAGCCGGGTTTGCACTGCTTGGAATCGGCAATACCATTGTTCAGGTATCAGCCAACCCGCTGCTTGTCGATGTGGTTCCGGGAAACAGAACATCAAGCTTTCTTAGCTTTTCTCAGTTCATAAAGGCTATTGGTTCGATGGTGGCGCCACCACTGGCGGCATTCTTTGCTTCCCGGTTCGGCGACTGGAAGATACTATTCCTGGCATTCGGAATAGTTTCGGTACTATCGGTTTTGTGGCTCGGTATGATTAAGGTTGATGAGAGTCCGGCGGTGGTGAAGGCTACGCTTCAGACAACATTGAAGCTTCTCGGAAACCGATTTGTTCTGATGATGGTTCTGTCAATATTCATCGTGGTTGGGGTTGATGTTGGATTCAACTCAAATTCAGGCCAGTTTCTGATGCACAGGTACGGTTTCCTCCAGGAGGCAGCCGAATCGGGACGCAGTATTTACTTTCTGGGCCGTATGGCAGGAACCTTTGCCGGCGCCCTGCTACTGACAAGAATAACCTCTGAGCGGTTCTATATTTCAACATCGGTACTGGGAATAATCTCATTCCTGGCTATCCTTATCCTTCCATCATCTGTGAATCAGTTCACAGTGTGGTTGCTTGTTTTCATCACGGGCCTGGCAGTTGCAAATATCTTTCCCCTGGTATTCTCTGTTGCCGTCAGAGCCTATCCCGAACGCAGCAGCGAAATATCGGGGCTTATGATGATGGCCATCAGTGGTGGAGCCGTGTTCCCGCCGCTTATGGGATTAATTACCCAGGCGAGCAATGTGACATGGGGAATGTCGGTAATGTTGTTCTGCATGATCTTCCTTCTTGGCTCGGCAATCTATACCGCCCGGAGATAGGACAACATCGACCTCAGTCAGCCATTTAAAGGAGTAAGGAACTATATTTGGATATAACCCTGAAATAACTGATACTATGAGAAGACTACTTTTCCTGATTTTCGCCGCCTTAGCCATCTTCCCTAACCCGGCCGAAGTCTGTGCCCAAAGGTTTGAAAAGACTGAATATGCTGCCAGGCGCGACAAGCTTATGGCTCAGCACAGCGACGGACTGATAATCATAATGGGGGCTGCGGCCAGAACCGATTACTACAGGTTCTTTCAGAATAACAATTTTATGTACCTCACAGGTGTAGCTGTTCCCGATGCTTACCTTGTAATCGATCCTGTACGGCGTGAGTCAGTCCTTTTTGCCACTCTTACCGAGTATATTGTCCGCGACTGCGGCGAGCCGGTTGAACTGGCAGCTGATCCCACCGGATATACAGGTATCACCATGGTAAAGAAACCTTCAGAGATGGAGGACTTTCTGAAGGAGAGACAGAAAACCTTCAAAAAATTCTACACCTGTTTTCAGCCTGAAGAGCTGCCGCGCGAATGCAGTAATGAAAAGCTGCGTACCCTTAACCGAACCATGGTGAACAATATCTGGGACGGACGGATGACAAGGGAGATGCAGTTTGTAGCGAATCTCGTGAATCGTTTCCCGGGTGTCGGGGTTGAAGACTGCAGCAATACGATACATGAACTCCGGATTATCAAAAGCCCTGCAGAAATCGAACTTCTAAGAGAGGCAGGCAAAATAGGGGTGAAGGCGCATCTCGAGCTGATGCGTTCAACACGCCCCGGTGTCACCGAACGTGAACTGGCGGCTCTTTTTGAATATACATGCCGCCGGCTTGGTGCGCAGGACCTTGCATATAACACAATCATCTGTACCGATATCAACCACACCAATGTGCACTACCATATATATGACCGCACCCTGGCTGACGGCGATTTTCTGGTGGTTGATGCCGGCCCCGATCTGGGCTACTACGATATTGATATCACAATAACATTTCCGGCAAATGGAAAATTCACTCCGAGACAGAAGGAGATATATGAGGCATCACTGGCTATTCATGAGGCAGGTCTCAAGGTTTTCCGGCCCGGTATCGACAGGGCCCAGGCTGAGAAAGAAATAGCTGAGATGCTTACGGCTAAGGGATTCGATATGAATTCTTCGCTTATGAAGGCTCTCAGAGCCGGGTTCGGTCACTATGTTGGTATGGCTGTACACGATGTGGGGGGGTCTCCCAAAGTTCTCAGGCCCGGAATGGTTATAGCTAATGAACCATATACCTATTTCGCTGACGAGAAACTTGGGGTAAGGGTTGAGAATACTATCCTTATCACCGAAACAGGATGCGAGAATCTCACCCCCGGCTTGCCCAGGACGGTAGCTGAGATAGAAAAGTTTATGAAAAACAGGTAAATATGGCATATTTTACTGCCGGTCATTCAATTATTTATAAATCAATAGATTCCCGATGACAAAAGAGATGAACAGCAGGCGCAGCTTCCTCAGGAAAACGGGCGCTGCAACTATTGCACTAACAATTATTCCCCGGCATGTTCTGGGAGGCAGTGGTTATCTGGCCCCCAGCGATCAGCTTACAAAAGGTGTAATAGGTGTGGGTGGCATGGGCCGGGGTCACTTCGGGTATGATGGAACCCGATTGCTGGCGGTATGTGATGTCGATTCTGACCATCTCGGAGCGGCCCTGAAGGCTGCCGGGCCCGGAGTAAAGGGATACAATGATTTCAGGGATCTTATCGGCCGTCCCGATATCGATATTGTACACATTGCAACACCTCCTCACTGGCACGGAATAATGGCAAAGATGGCTGCCGAAGCAGGCAAGGATATATGGTGCGAGAAACCCATGACCCGAACCATAGGAGAAGGAAAGCGTGTGGTTGAAGCAGTCAGGTCCAACGGCAGGATGTTCAGGCTGAATACCTGGTTCAGATTCAAAGATCCGTTTTATGGACTTGGCACTACCACCAGGCAGTTGAAACGGGTTATTGATTCGGGTCTGTTGGGCTGGCCACTTACATTCACCGTAAGCGGTGTTACCGGATTCGACTGGAAGTTCTACTGGAGCGGTGAACATAACCTCAAACCCGAGCCGGTTCCGTCAAATCTCGATTACGAGCTCTGGCTGGGTCCTGCACCATTCAAACCATATAACCCCGAAAGAGTGCATGCAAAGTTCAGAGGCTACTGGGATTATGACGGCGGAGGTTTAGGTGATATGGGCCAGCATTATCTCGACCCTGTCCAGTACCTGCTGGGCAAGGATGATACAAGTCCTGTACTGGTTGAGATTGATGCTCCGCAGCAGCACCATGACGCTGTCGGCTCGTGGCGAAGAATCACCTATACCTACGAAGATGGCTGCCGCATAATACTCGATGGCGAGAACCGCGACCGTACAGCTGCTTATGTAGAAGGGCCTCTTGGCAAGGTGTTCAGGGGCTTCAGGTCGGATATCAGGGACTTTGAGAGGCTTGTTGTTTCTCTTCCCGAACCGGCGGCGCAGATTACATCTTTCAGCGAATCGGTAAGAACAAGGGAGAGATTTGCCCTTAACGAGATTAA
>VGGM01000204.1 GCA_016868515.1 Bacteroidota bacterium
GGCTCGTTAACGTAGTTCTCTATAATCTTATCTATACAAATCTTAAACGTCATACTTTTCTTGCTGTTATTCCCGGCGGTTTTGTGGGGGCCGTTCCCCCGCTGATAGGTTTTACTGCAGCCGGCGGGACACTGCTGGCACCTCAGGCTTTGTTCCTGTCGGGATTTATGTTTATGTGGCAGCTGCCCCACTTCTGGTTGCTTCTCTCATGCTATCGAAGTGAATATGAAAGAGCCGGTTTTGGTTCCTTCATTAAATGGCCTGATAAGAAAGATAGCAAAACCATTATTCCGGCCTGGATTGTAATTACATCGGTTGCACTGCTGTTCGCCGGTGAATTCGGGATTGCACTGGAAGGGGGCTTGTGGTTTCTGCTTGCAGGGGTTAATATTTCCGTAATTGCCCTGTTTCTGGTATTTATACCCAAAGAAAAGGGGGAAGGATCAGAAAAGCGGTCACTCATGGTCCTGAATGGATTTGGAATGGCTGTTTTGACAATCCTGATGATGACGGCGCTTCTCTGATTCTTCCACGAGAAACGTCCATTATCCCTCATTATCGTAAACAGCACGTTTTAATTTGAAATAAGTTAATTTTGCTATATTTGGTTCAGGTTTAACCCTAACCCTAAACGAATGATTCAATTGTTGAAAGGCGAAGCTCTGCGGCACCTGTTCTTCATCACCCTTCTTCTCTCCATTGCTTCGGTCGGACATTCATCTGCTTTTACCCTCCAGGATACTCTCAGGGCCGATACAGCATTTCAACCGGCAACACAGACTCAGGCTGACACCATAATGGCCGCCGGCCCGCTTGCCGTTACTTCTGCCTTGCCGACGATGCACTCCGACCACCTGCTGAGGGGAGAGAGGCTTTTTTTCGGATTGGTTTACTTTGCTGACAAAGCCGTCAACTGCGCAGCATGCCATACAATGTACCAGGCAGATACCATGAACTGGAACCCCGGTGCATCGGAAATATCCCTCAAATACCTCAATAAGGGATCCGAAGAGCTGGAGAATGTATTACTGCGTCCGGCAGGGAAAAAGATGGCGGAAGCTCATGCCTCTATCGACCTCACCAGCCAGGATGTGGTGATGATAAAGGGGTTCATGGACCATATCGCCCGGGAGGGGATTAAAGAACCAAAACCTGTTATAAACAGGCTGCTGCTTTTCATCTTCTTTTCACTTCTCTTCCTCTTCTCAATAGTCGATCTGGTTTTTCTGAAGCTGACAAAAAGAAAACTGATACTCCTGCTTACCATACTTATATCAATTACCTACCTAACCAATACACTTGTAAAGGAGGCCATAGCTATCGGGCGATCGCAGTTCTACCAGCCCGATCAGCCTGTTAAGTTCTCACACATGGTTCATGCTACCCTGAATCAGACTGAGTGCCTGTACTGCCATACTACCGCCGGGTATTCACATTCAGCAGGCATCCCTTCAGTAAATCATTGCATGAACTGCCATATTATTGTACGCGATGGTACCAACTCTGGCCGCTTTGAGATAGCCAAAGTTGTTGATGCTTATGATAATAAAATGCCTATACAGTGGATCAGGGTGCATAACCTCCCCCACCATGTCGCCTTTCCGCACGATCAGCATGTGGGTGTTGTGGGGCTGGACTGCGCCGAATGCCATGGTGAGGTTGAAAAGATGGACAAGGTGATGCAGGTCAATGATCTCTCGATGGGGTGGTGTCTCGGGTGCCACAGAACAAGGGAAATGGACATAATGAGCAACGATTTTTACTCCGTCTATATGAAACTCCGCGAGGATGTGCTAGCTAAAAGAACTGACATGGTAACGGCCCGCATGACGGGAGGGACCGAATGTATGAAATGTCATTATTAAAGAGATGGGAAAGAAGTACTGGAAAAGTCCGGGGGAACACGATGGCATTCGTGAAGAAGACTACCTTGATGATTATAGGTATCTGAACGATGAAGGCCTCCTTGGAGTAGTAAAGGATGATGGCAAAAGGCTATCGTCGAACCGTCGTGATTTCCTCAGGTTCTGCGGATACAGCCTGGCCGGCAGCGCCCTGGTTGCCGGGTGCGAAAGACCCATACAAAAAGCAATCCCGTATCTCTTTCAGCCCGAAGTGGTTACGCCCGGTGAGGCAAATTTCTACGCCACAACCTTTTTTGATGGTGATGATTATGGCAGCGTACTGGTAAAGGTGCGCGACGGCCGTCCCATCAAGATTGAAGGCAACGACCTGTCACCTCTTTCGAATGGAGGAGCCACCGCCAGGGTGCAGGCATCGGTACTTGAGCTCTACGATACCGCCCGGTACAACACACCCCTTGCGGGAGGAAGGGAAACCAGCTGGGAGGAGATTGACAGCAAGATCGGGGTAGCACTCTCAAAAGCTGTCGCAACAGAGGGCAAAATAGTCATCCTCACCGGCACTGTAATCAGTCCCTCAACAACGCAAATCATAAAGGGTTTTTTAGATAAATATCCCCGCTCGGAGTGGGTTCAGTATGATCCTCTTTCCTTTTCGGCAATGCTTGAAGCAAATAGTCTTTGTTTCAACAGGCGCGCTATCCCCTCTTTCTCGTTCGACAAGGCCGGGCTGATTGTCAGTTTTGGCGCCGACTTCCTCGGCTCCTGGCTTATGCCCGGAACTTTTTCGTATCAGTATGCGGCAGGGAGGAGAGTAAGTGAGGAAAAAACCGAAATGTCGCGGCATATTCAGTTTGAGAGCGAGCTCTCGCTCACCGGATCAAATGCTGATGAACGCATTCAGATCAAACCTTCACAGGTGAATGAGATATTGAACAATCTGCTCGACACTTTACAGGGAGGTAGCAAGGTGGTTTCATCACCCTTTGCAGCGAGAATTGAACGTCTCGCCTCCGAACTAAAGGAAAATGCAGGTAAATCTATAGTCGTTTGCGGCTACAACGACCTGAGGTCCCAGCTGCTGGTAAATGCTATTAATCACCTTCTGGGTAACAACGGTAAGACAATTGACATATCCAGTCCGGTTAACCTCCGCAAAGGGAGCGACGCCTCCTTGCATAACCTCATCGCAGAGATGAATGACGGAGTGGTTTCAGCCCTCTTCATCCATAACGTGAATCCCCTCTTCGATTATCCCTACGGCGAAAGCTTCGCGAAGGGTATGGAGAAAGTGACTCTGAAAGTATCAATGGCAGCCACTCCCGATGAAACAGCAGAACTATGCGACTATATATGCCCCGACAGCCACTACCTGGAATCGTGGGGTGATGCCGAACCTGTCGCAGGACATTTAAGCCTGCAGCAACCTGTTATCAGGCCCCTGGGAAACACCAGGCAGATGCAGGAGAGCCTGCTTATCTGGTCAGGCAGTGAGGGTGATTATCATACATTTCTGAAAAACTACTGGGAGGCCAGTCATTTCCCCTCCGCCGCAGGTGATTTAGCCTTCGTCGATTTCTGGAACGACTGCCTGCAGAAGGGAATATGGGATAGTCCTAAGTCTGATTCAGCCTATCCTGAATTCAGAATGCCCTCGCCCGATGCAGTTGCTCCGGAGAGGGGTTCTTTCAACAGCGGAGGTGCACTGTTTGAGCTCACCGCAATTCAAAGCATAGCCCTTGGCAGCGGAAAGCATGCCAACAATCCATGGCTTCAGGAGCTTCCCGACCCTGTTTCCAAGCTTAGCTGGGATAATTTTCTGGCAGTTTCGGTTGCCGATGCTAAGAGTAATATGCTTGCCACCGGCGACATTGTAAGGATAAATGGCATGCTCGCCATACCAGTACTGGTTCAGCCCGGACAGGCGCCCGGCACGGTATCGGTCTTCATTGGATATGGCCGCAAAGTGGCGGGAAAGGTTGGGGAGGGGTCCGGCGTAAATATCCTGCCGTTAACCGAAGTGGTTAATGGCTGTGTATCCTGTAACGGAGTGGTTACCTCTCTCGAAAAAACAGGAGAGGTATTTAATCTGGCGATAAGTCAGACCCATCACTCGATGGAGGGGAGAGACCTGGTGCGCGAAACAACTCTTGGAGCGTATAAGGAGAATCCTTATGCCGGTAATGAGATGCGCAAGGGAATTCTTAAGCATATGCATACCCTTTACGAAGAGGTTACCTTCGAGGGTCTGCACTGGGCAATGGCAATCGACCTGAACGCCTGCACCGGCTGCAGTTCATGTGTAATTGCCTGTCAGGCAGAGAATAATGTTCCTGCAATAGGCAGGGAAGAGATAGCCCGCAGGCGTATAATGCACTGGATAAGGATAGACAGGTAC
>VGGM01000205.1 GCA_016868515.1 Bacteroidota bacterium
GCAGGATGAAATAACCGGGGCTGACAGTACTGATGATAAACTTATCCGTGAAGATCAGGCACGTGCCCTCAGCCAGGCTCTTGACTCACTTCCCGGTAATCAGAGGACAGCATTTGTGCTAAATAAGTACGAAGATATGGCCTACAAAGAGATTGCCGCGGTGATGGATATTTCGATGGGTTCTGTGGAGTCGCTGATTTTCAGGGCAAAACAGAATTTGCAGAAGAGGTTGTATGTGTTTTACCAGAAAAATATGAAATGAGCGCAAGTTTTCATTTTGGTTGTTGTCTAAACGAAAAAAGCAGATAAAATGAAATGCACCAGGCCACATAAAGATCTTTTCAGATATGCAGAAGGGGTTCTCTCCACAGGAGAGGCCGCTGCTGTAGAAAAGCACCTGGAGGGATGCGTTTCCTGCAGGGAGTTTCTAACGGAGTTAAAGGGAGTCTTCGGAGTTATTGAAAGAGAAAAGGTAATAGAAGAGAATCCTTTCTTTTTCACCAGGGTTGAGACAAGGATGCTCCGCTCTGCACCGGCTTCTCTCTTCACCATTAGGAGGCTGATTCCTACCATGGTGGCGGCACTTTTCTTCATTGGTGGAGTTTTAACCGGCATTAACATAGGTAAGTTGTATGGTACCGGGGCTGATTCAACAGAAGCACTGGTGTATGAATCGAAGCAGTTTTTGGATGACTTCAGCCAGGAACCGATTGAATCGTATATGATTAATCTTTATCCTGATACAGATGACACGAAATAGACTATTGATATGGGCTGTTTTGATACTGCTCGCAACAAATATTGCCATTGTTGTGTCAGCGCTGAGTTATTCAGGAAGGATTAAGGCTGAAGAGAGGACGAGGAGCGAAGAGCTGGCCGATGCCAGGGTAATGTTTTTCAGAGACCATCTCCAGCTTACCGAATTGCAGCAAAGGGACTTTATGATGATGAACAGGTCATTTACCCAGGATGCCAGCCGTATGACCTCGCGTCTTGACATACTGCGCCGCTCAATGGTTAATGAACTTGCACGGCCGGAACCGGATATGAAGAAAATAGCAGAGATTACGACCGAGATTGGTTCCCTCCACAGGGACCTCAAGATGGAGACGGTTGCTTATTACCTTGACCTTAAAAAAGTCTGCACTCCGGAGCAACAGGAGAGGCTTAAGGAGATGTTCATGGTGATGTCCGATCCCCAGGGTGATCCTGATGCCCTTCGCCGGGGGCCCATGGGCGGAGGCAGAGGAAGAAACATACGTGGTAATGGGCGAGGTATGGGAGTAAACAGGTTTTAAAAGGAAATGAGACGAACTCAGATATATGAATGTTTAATTTAATAATGTAATGTCATGAAAAAGATGTTTAAAATTAATGTAGTGCTGATGGCTTTTCTCCTGTTGACTTGGGGGATGCTGAGTGCACAGGGATGGGGCAGGCGAACTGACCCCGGACAGTATTGCGCTAATATACCCGGACTTACCGATAAGCAGAAGAGTGAGCTTACCGGCCTGGCTACGAAGCACAGGGCTGAGATGGATGCTCTGCGCGCTGAGCGACAGAATTCTGCTGATAGCGAATCCTGGTTTGCCGCAGGTCAGAAGATGCGGGAAGCCACTGACAGGCACAGGTTTGAAATTTTAAGTGTTCTTACCCCTGAACAGAAGCAGGTATTTGCACCCCGCAGCACGGGCAACGTTGGTCCTGCAGGCAGAATGAGTGGCAGAGGAGTTGGGATGGTTGCCCCGGCACGTATGGGTGGCAGGGGTCAGGCTATGGTTCCTCCCTGCAGAATGGGTGGCGGCCGTGGATGGAGGAGATAATTGTTAATGGCCCGGCACAGTGGGCTGTTGACTGACTGATTTCAGATATCAGATTTGCGATTTCAGATTTGGGATTGTAATGTCTGGTATCTGATTTTTGTTTTCTGCCTGCATGTCTACCCGGCAGTTTCCCCATTCATCACTGATTTGCAGGAGCAGTGAACGGATTATTTCAGGATCGACTGAGGTAAGAAGCTGAAGGCGCATGTCCCTGAAATGTGGGAGCCCCTTGAAATATGATGCAAGGTGTCGCCGCATTTCGAATATAGCCCTGTTTCCTTCTTTGTGCTTTAATGAGAGATTGAGATGTTCAAGAGCCCAGCTGACTTTTTCCCTAATAGTAGGTTCAGGGAGAAGATTCCCGGTGTCGAGATAGTGGCGTACATCCCTGAATAACCAAGGCCGGCCTACCGCTGCTCTTCCAATCATAATAGCGTCAACTCCGTAATTATTGAACATTTCCGCTGCCTTTTCAGGTGAATCGATATCACCATTTCCGATAATGGGGATCGTCATGCGGGGGTTGTTTTTTACCTCTCCGATGAGGTGCCAGTCTGCAACGCCCTTATAAAACTGGGCTCTTGTTCTGCCATGGATGGTCAGGGCACAGATACCCGTATCCTGCAGCCTCTCGGCAACCTCTACAATGTTCTTGTTCTCTTCATCCCATCCGAGCCTGGTCTTTACCGAAACGGGGGTCTTAACAGACTTGACAATCGCGGTTGTCATTTCAATCATGAGAGGTATATTCCTCAGCATACCTGCTCCGGCACCCCTGTTTGCGATTTTTCTGACGGGACAACCGAAATTGATATCAATCAAATCCGGGGCTGAGGCTTCAGCCATGAGGGCTGCCTCAACCATGGCTTCGGTTAGGTGACCGTAAAGCTGTATCCCGATTGGGCGTTCATTTTCATATATCTCAAGTTTCTTTACACTTTTTGCCCCGTCCCTTATAAGGCCGTCTGATGAAATGAACTCGGTAAACATGAAGTCTGTCCCGAATTCCTTGCATAATGAACGGAATGAGGGGTCGGTGATGTCTTCCATCGGCGCAAGCAGAACAGGCCTGTCTCTAAGTATGGCGTTGCCAAGTTTCACAGATACTCCCCCGGTTTGATATAACGCTGTTTTGAGGCACAAATTTAATCAAATGGTGACAGATGCCGGAAAAGGGGTAGAAATGAAACAGGCTAGGGAGCACTTTCGCCTTTTCTGAAGACATAAATGAGGCCATACTTCTCCGCCTCTCTCCGACGTTTATCTTCTGGCAATAGCTTCAGGCTGTTTTCAACCTCATTCCAGATATCAAGAATCAGGTTATCGGCTTCCTTTCGAATCTCTGATGTGCGGATCGCATATTCGGCGGTTCTTTTATTAAGTGTTTGATGGAACATGTGTGAATCGAGGAACTTGTCGAACCATACCTTCACGACAGCTATGGAAGGGTTTGTAACAGGGGTTAGTCCTTTCTTCTTTCTGAAGTCCTCACCGTCAATAATTCTCTTTCCCCACGTTATCAGTTCGTTGTCGGTTGTAAGAGACGGCACCGTTGGGTCATCGGCGGGTATTCCGTAGTAGGTACGTGTTGCAGGGGGAAACTCTCCGCGGAGAATTGCCATATTCATCACCCTCAGAAAATGGGATAAATACAATCTGGCCTTTCTGGCAACTTCCTGGTAATCCGCACTTTTGCTGGTTTGTGAGTTCATGGCCTGACGCTGCAGGCTGACAGTATGCTCAAACTGTGGAAGGAAGCCCTGCAATTTAACCAGATTCTTCTGCGAGAATGGCATTTTGAACGGAGGTACCTCGCGCCCCTTTTCCAGAGCATTCTTCATTGCCCGCGTTCTTGCGGCATCGGTGTTGGGCAGTCGGCGGTATGGCATAACCCGGGAGTTGTTAATAAGATGTTGATATCAGATGCGAATATATGATATATTTGTTTATTTCCGAGCCTATTCGCAAATATTAAGCGTTGATTATTAAAATATTTGTTTGAATAATGGGATATTTTACTTGTTAATATCGGAAATGTGAATAAGTAGCACGGCAGTAAATGGATAGATAGATGGTAATATTGGTTACTGAGCCCTGAAGTTACATGTTGAAGAAATGGTATCTGATCTGTCATTTTTCTTGCTTAAAGGATATCATTTCCCTATTTTTAGAGTCTGAAAAAAAGTAAACCAATATATTACAGACCATGTTCAAAGCTGACGTTTACACAAACCGCCGCAACAGCCTCAAAAAAGCTGTAACATCGGGGATTGCCTTATTCCCTGGCAATATTGATTCACCAATGAATTATCCGGCAAATACCTATCATTTCAGGCAGGACAGTGATTTTCTTTATTTTTTTGGTCTTGATCTTCAGGGTTTGTACGGAGTTATTGACTTTGATTCTGGTGAGGATTATATTTTTGGCAATGATG
>VGGM01000206.1 GCA_016868515.1 Bacteroidota bacterium
GCTTCGCTCACTGCCGGATTTTATTAATTCCCCTCAGCTTACAGGAGCCTGCTCCTGACGCTTCGTGAAATTAATAAACCCCGGAACCTTGCGGTCCCGGGGTTTATTGTTTTGTCGGGGTAGCAGGGTTACCTCCGGTGATCCTGGTGTGGGGTATTGATCAAAACAAAAAACCAGTCAGTTTCGCTTCGCTCACTGCCGGATTTTATTAATTCCCCTCAGCTTACAGGAGCCTGCTCCTGACGCTTCGTGAAATTAATAAACCCCGGAACCTTGCGGTCCCGGGGTTTATTGTTTTGTCGGGGTAGCAGGATTCGAACCTGCGACCCCCTGGTCCCAAACCAGGTGCGCTAGCCGGGCTGCGCTATACCCCGATTGACTCAATAAGAGAGCTGCAAAAATATAACAACCTGAACAATTTGCAAAGGTTATTTCATTTAATTGGTAATAGTCACTAACTTTACGTATTGTTTCGTTCTTACGTCAATAAATTATCCTGGTATAAACTGACAAATACTTTACAATTATGAAAAGATCTTTCTTCCCCGTTATGGCTATGTCAGCACTCACCCTCGCCGTTGTTGCTGCATCGTGTTCCACTTCAAAAACTGCGAAAAGTGATCCGAAACAGCCAGTGGTACTTGAATACAGGTTCGCTGATGGCAGTGAGTACTCGTACGCACAGACCGGAACAAGTGAACAGTACATGGATGTTCAGGGACAATCAGTCGCTGTTTCCACCGGTTCTTACATGGGCTTTACAATGAAGAATCTTAAAGCCGTTCAGCAACAGTTTGAATTTGATGTTGTAATGGATTCACTCAGCCTGAATGTTGCGAGCCCTATGATGGACAATGCCGGTAGTATGGGTTCAGAAGTAAAAGGCCGGAGTTTCAGGATGTCGTTGAGCAATAACGGCAAACCGTTATCAATGGGCGACGCCTCGAAGATACAGGTCGGTAATCCTATGTCAGGAGGAGGTGATCTGGGAGCAACATTCAGCGAGATATTTCCGAAACTCCCGCTGAAGGAGGTGAGTCCCGGCCAGACCTGGGCCATGAGCGATACAACCGAAGTGAAGTCGAGTGCCATGGAATCCACAACAATCTCGAAGGGCGATTATACCTTCACCGGTTACGAGACAGTATCGGGAAGGAAATGTGTACTGATAACAGGTACTGCCGAAGGTTCAAGGTATGGCAAGATGAATACCCAGGGAATGGATATGGTTATGACGATCCCATTCAAGGGAACAGAAAAGATATGGTTCGATCCGTCAGCCGGAATCGTGGTAAAATATGAATCAGTAATGAGCGGCACCGGCCAGATTGAAGTTGTCGGCATGGGTATGACTCTCGATCTTTCCATGTCGGCAAAGGCCAACCTGGAACTGTTGAAATAGGCTGTTTAAATCAGGGAGTTGCGGTAATGGCAACCCGGATTCTGGCATGGTCATTAAACTATTTGGTCATATTGTCTGTTTATACCTGTGAATTAAACCATCAGTTATGAAAAGAATCATATTGCTCACTTTTATGGTTGCAGGTATAATAAGTGCTTCAGCCCAGAATCAGTCAATATATGACTTCAAGGTAGAGACTATTGACGGTAAGACTTTTGATTTCAGTACCCTGAAAGGGAAAAAGATCATGATAGTCAATACGGCATCGAAATGCGGTCTTACTCCGCAGTATGAGGAACTTGAAAAGCTCTACAGCGATTTCGGTGCCGGCGGTGATTTTGTTATTTTAGGGTTCCCTGCAAATAATTTCATGAACCAGGAGCCCGGAACAAACGAGGAGATACAGGTATTCTGCTCAGAAAACTACGGAGTTACATTCCCAATGATGAGCAAGATATCGGTAAAGGGTAAGGATATTCACCCTCTTTACAAGTGGCTTACAACGAAGGAGTTGAACGGGGTAAAGGACTCAGAGGTAACCTGGAACTTCCAGAAATATCTGATAGACGAGAAGGGAAACCTGTTTGAGGTTATTCCTCCAAGGGAAAAGCCAACGTCTGAGAAGGTTCTAAACTGGATTACCTCCAGATAGGTGCCGGAGTAATCCAGCCTGACTAATTACCCGGCTTCACCGGCAATCAGCCGGTATCGCCGGGTTTGTTCTCAGCCTTCTTTCGGAGATATTGCCGGATAGTCTCCTGCGACCTGTTCTCCTCGTGGGAGTTATCTGCCATTTTGTTAACCGAAGCTGCACTGATAATCCTGGCCTTAACATTGTCGCGCCACTGAATTTTGAATATATCCTTCAGTTCCTGCTTCAGCCCGGGGTCCCATATTGGGCATGTAACCTCAATTCTCCTTTCAATGTTCCGGGTCATAAGATCGGCTGATGATATGTAGCATTCTTCATCCCCGTCGTTACAGAAAATCAGGAACCTGGTATGCTCAAGGTAGCGGTCAACTATTCCGGTGGCCTTTATGTTCTCACTGACACCCTTTAAACCGGGCGCCAGCGAAATCATCCCTCTTACAATAAGCCGGATATCAACACCCTCCCTTGATGCTTCATACAGATGCTCAATTATCTCATTGTCGGTGAGATTGTTGAGTTTCATGTAGATATATGCCTTCTTACCCTCCTTTGCATTTTTGATTTCATTATCGATGAGGTTCGTAATCTTGTTCCTCAGGTAGAATGGTGACAGCACCAGATGGTAGAAGTTATCTTTCTTGTAATTGGCGTTGAAAAAGCTGAAGACCTTGAAGACCTCGTTCGTTATCTTCTTGTCGGAGGTAAGCAGTATATGGTCGGTATAAACCTTTGCAGTCTCTTCATTAAAATTGCCGGTGCCTACACAGGCATACCGCTGGGTAGCTCCATCGTGCTCACGCGTTATCAGGCACAGTTTGGAATGAACCTTTAGTCCGGGCACCCCGTATATTACCTTCACACCCTCTTCGAGCAGTCTGTTTCCCCAGTAAATATTAGCCTCCTCATCAAATCTTGCCTGAAGTTCAAGAACAGTTGTAACCTTTTTGCCGTTTCTTACGGCATTAAGAAGAGCATTTATAACCGACGAGTTCCTGGCAAGCCTGTATAGTGTGATCTGTATTGAGGTAACACCGGGGTCAATGGAAGCTTCCCGCAACAGGTCAATCATGTAATCGAATGAGTGATAGGGGAAGAATAGCATAAGGTCTTTGCGGCGTATGACCGACATGATGCTTTTACCCTGTTCCAGATCGGGATGGGCAACGTTCGCTGCCGGTTCATAGTAGAATCCCGGCTCCCCGAGATTCTGAAGCTTCATCAGGTCCTTAAGGTTGTGATACCTGGTTCCCGGAATGATAACATCACTCTTTCCAAGGTTTAGTTTTCTGGTAACCAGCTTCAGAAGGTCATCCGGCATCTCCCTGTCATAAATGAACCTGACCGGATTGCCTTTCTTTCTCTGCTGAAGGCTTCTTGAGATATTATCGAGGTAGGTCTCCGATATATCGTCGGCGATATCGAGTTCTGCATCCTTGGTTAGCTTAACCGTATAGGCAGATACTTCATCAAACTCAAAGATAAAGAAGAGCTCTTTCAGCCCGTATCTGATTATGTCATCGAGGAACATCAGACAGTTCTTCTTGTCGCAGGGAGGTAATTGTACTATCCTCGGAAGAACTCCGGCCGGTATTTCAAGAAGACTATACCTTCTCTTTCTGGGTTTGTTTGAAGTGAGGCAGATTGCCAGATATATGGAGTCGTCCTTAAGGTCGGGAAGTTTTGAACCCTCCTCGATCATGAAAGGCATAAGCCTGGTTCTTACCTCCTTATGGAAATATGATGCAACAAAAGCTGCCTGTTCGCCGCTAAGCTGGGTTTCGTTAATGAATTTTATACCATGACTGGCTAGCTTCCTCAGAAGCTGGTTAAAAATCCTGTCAAACCTTTTTCTCTGTTCGAGGACTAACTCCTGTACCTCCTTTTGGGTTGTGGCGGCATCGTAACCCAGTACCTTAACCGATTTTGTACCCAAAGCCGAAAGTCTCTTCAGAGTAGCCACCCTTACTCTGAAGTACTCGTCGAGGTTATTTGAATAGATACCCAGGAATTTGAGCCGCTCGGCGAGTGGTACAGACTCGTTTTCAGCTTCCTGCAGCAGTCTCTCGTTAAACCAGAGCCAGCTGACCTCTTTCGGGACGTATCGTCTACTCGTCTGTGCCATCGGGATGAAGGAAATAAGTCATTCTGCAATTCTTTCTCGATATTGCAGACCATTTGCCGGTATCG
>VGGM01000207.1 GCA_016868515.1 Bacteroidota bacterium
TTGGTGTTTATATGAAAATCGTATAGCAGAGAGTATTCCCCCGGACCCGATCCTTTCCGATTTATCTTACAGAGGTATTTTCCATTTAGATCAAAGATGAATAGGAGCCCTTGGTCTGAGTCCATAATATAACATCTTTCGCTGCATATGATTACCTTAGAGACATCCTTAATGACAGAAGAGGGATTGGTCTCAAGTGGAATTATCTCTACCCCCGAAAAGAATTCGAAGAATGAAGGTTCACTTGTAGAATCCAGATTGACTGCTATTGTATTGCCGGAGGAATATGTGGTAACCGCGTCAGGCGGATTTATATTGCAACTAACCAATACAATCAGTGGGAGTGATAGTAACTCAATAATCCTTCGATAGGAAGGATTAAAGTTCACTGAATTCATAAAGCAATCTTTACTCATTCCGTTTATTATCCTTTTACTCGAACCATTTCAGAACATATACCATATTAGCCAGTTTGGCATAAAGGTGGTGACAGTAGTGCTTCGGATTTCCGGTATAATTGCAACGGTATTCCCCAAAGATTGAATTTGATTTTTCCCATACCAGATACCATCTGAAGCATCTGCCCCAGGTATCTGATGAGCATGTTATCGTTATTTCCCCGGCATCACCTCCATCGATTACTTCCTGGTCATCAATCCCATCGGGGTATACAAGCGACCAGTCGAAGTCGGGATATTCACCCACCTCCTGAGAGTTTACATAGGTAAAGGTGTATGGTGTCAGGAACAGGAGTGAAACCATTATGGCTAATGTCGCAAAGAGTTTCTTTGGTTTCATGGCAAATACAGCTTAGGTGAGACATAAAATTTATTCACCATCAAATTTAATACACATAAATATTAATGTCAAGAATATTTTTTAACAGGTAACTCAAAACCGCCTTACAGGTGAATGGTCGTTTCTGAGATGCCAATGCCCTCTAATTACATGCAATTTCTTAAATTTACCGGAACTAATCAGAATATCGGCCGACAGCACCATAAGGTATTATTATGATGCCACGGGCAGGAAAGTCGGCAAGGTGGTTTTGTTCGTTCTTTTGCCTTGATGCAAAAGAACCAAAAGATCAAGGTCTGAACCGGTTCCGGGGAGTCGTCTCTGCGGTCAGCACACCGCGTCAGAACTCGGTACGCTTCGCGTCCCTCAAACACTAACGCTACCATAATTGATATGAGTAACCTTTCTCATTTGCCGACCTCCATTCCGACTCTCTCTCCCGGAACCGCTAAGGCCCCCATGCTCTCCCGACCTCCGGTGCGGGACTCCGCTGCGCTTCGCATGCACCATATCCCATGCCCCCTTTAGCCGCTACCGGAAAGGGAGAAATATTTTATCTTTGGTAAAACATGTTTAAGCAATGATGCATACCGGCGTGGTAACGGGAGGCCAGATTGTGGTAACGCAGAGCACCGATTACTATCCGTTCGGACTGGAACATTGTTCAGGGATAAGCGGCGACAACAGGTACCTCTACAACGGCAAGGAGATGCAGGAAGAGTTTTTGATAATATGATATGGATATTAATCCTTAACTTTGTAATAGAGTAAAAGATGGCAATTATGGACACAATAGAGAAGAGGGATTTTATACACAGTCATTTGCATCGGGTCAAGGATCCTGTTATAAATGACATCTATGATAAGATGTTGTCCGTTCTTCGTGAGTCAATGATCAATGAATCAGAGGAAGATATCAAAATCGGAGATTTAATATCCCATGAGTCATTAAAGGAGGAAGTCATAGCCTGGAGATGTACGAAATAAAATGGACATCCAGAGCAGTCAGAGATTTACGGAAGATCTATCATTTTTACACTGATCAGCGCGGAGAAGAATAAGCTTTTAGCCTGGTTCAGTCAATACTAAGAAAGGTAGATGTTTTATCTGATAAACGTTTTACCGGAATGGGTGCTATTGATGAAGAATTTAAGCATCTAAAACGAGAATACAAAAAATTGATAGTAAGGAATATAAAGATAACATATCGCTTAAGTTCGAGCTACCCGATAGTTTATATCAACAGAGTTTTTGATACACGCCAGGACCCTTTAAAGAACAAATAGACTGATACCTCCCCACACAAAACAAAATCCCCGCCTCTCGCTGCTGCTGCGCAGCAGCCATTCAACAACACAAATCAAAAAATCGCAAATCGTTAATCGGAAATCGTTTATCTTCCCGACCTTCGGTACTGGACTCCGCTGCGCTCTGCGCCCTGCGCTATCCGGTATTTCGCGGCGGAGGTGGGTCCCTTCAAATACAAATTAGTTTGGATAAACACTCCTTAAAAGCCTTATAATTACCCATTTTTTCTACTTTTGGGAAGTAATAATGACAATACGGATCAGGAGGTTTGGTATGAACAGGTATTTGAATTTCGTTCCCGTGGTTTTGCTGGCCGTTGTGGTGGCAGTAACGGGGTGCAGGAAGGAGGATGAGGAGAATATAATATCCATTGCCGGGAACAGCAATCAGGGTTGGAACGGACGGTACACGGCTGCTGAAGGGTATGACTATGGCAGTTATGATACCGGGTGCCAGGAACTGCTGTTCCAGTCGTACGCCAGGGTACTTTTTTCCGACGGATCGTGGCTGAATGTCCACCTGCAGGTGCCTGGTCAGCCATCGGGTGTGCCGGCGGGTACATATTCAGTATCATCCCTCGACTGCCAGCAGGGCTTCAACTGTTCATTCAGGAAGGATGACAGCAAAATAATCGTTTATATCCTCGAGTCGGGTACAATTACAGTTACCAAAGAGGGAGCCATCTATACAGTTGAGCTCGACTGCACCATCAGTGGTGAGAGTGGTGGTGGAACACTCAGTGGCAACTTCACGGGACCGTTTGAATTCGTCGAAATAAAAAAATGAGAGTTAATGGCTGATTTGCCTGACTTTCAGGTTTTCATGAAGCCTGCGGGTAATTCCTGCAACCTTGACTGCACATATTGTTATTACAATTGCCAGCCCCACGGGGAAAGGTCAGGACAGCGGGTGATGACCGATGAGGTGCTTGAGGCTCTCACCATGCAGAATATTGAGGCTTCGGGAACCGGCGAAATATTCTTTACCTGGCACGGGGGAGAGCCGACGCTGGCCGGAACAGGGTTCTACAAGAAGGCAGTCGCACTGCAGAAGAAACACCTTCCCCGGGGGGGTGTGATAAGAAACGGCATACAGACAAACGGCACCCTGCTCGACAAAGAGTGGTGCAGGTTTCTGGCTGATAACAACTTTGCAGCAGGGATAAGCATTGACGGTTGTGAGAGGTTCCACGACGCGGCACGGCTGAACCATAGCGGCAGAGGCTCGTTTGCACAGGCACTAAAAGGGTTCCGTATGCTAAAGGATCATGGTGTGGAACCTGAAATCCTTTGCGTGGTGAGCTCCCTTAATGCAGGGGAGCCTTTGCGTATCTATGATTTTTTCAGGTCGCTGGGGGCAAAGTGGATTACCTTCCTGCCGCTGGTAATAAAGGATGAAAGAACCCCGTCGGCGGTACTGCCGCCCACTGTCGGTGCCGGAGAATTCGGCGATTTTCTGTGCACCATTTTTGACGAGTGGGTGGCTAATGATATCGGTTCAGTTAAAATTCAGATTATTGAGGAGGCGCTTAGGACCGCCTTCAACCCTGAACACACTCTGTGCATTTTCAAAAGGGAGTGCGGCGGGGTGCCGGTAGTGGAGAGGAACGGTGACTTCTACTCATGCGATCACTATGTTAACAGTGATAATCGCATCGGGAATATCATGGACATCCCAATTGCACGGCTGCTTGCCGGTGACCGCCAGAAGGCGTTCGGCAGGGCAAAGCTGACTACCCTGCCACAATATTGCCTCGATTGCGAGGTATTGGAGATGTGCAACGGCGAGTGCCCAAAAAACAGGTTTATCACCACCCCGACGGGTGAACCGGGACTAAACTATCTCTGCACGGGGTACAGGAGGTTTTTTAATCATGTGAGGCCGTTTGTCGAAGAGGTACGGGGATTAACTGATATCTGATATCGCCCATCTGATTTCTGATATCCCATACCCTGCACCCTGTACCCTGCACCCTGTACCCTACATCAGCTTCTCCTTAAAGAACTTAACCGTACGTTCCCAGGCGAGTTTGGCGGCTTCGGCGTTGTAGCGGCCGGGATTGGTGTCGTTGTTGAAGGCGTGTCCGGTGCCGGGATAGATAAAAATCTCGTGTTCGATGCCGGCCTGTTTCATA
>VGGM01000208.1 GCA_016868515.1 Bacteroidota bacterium
GCCTGATTCCTCTGTCGTGGTACTTCGGACCCGACGATGATGCCAGCCGGCCTGCCTGCATCAGAAGGTTCCGGTTTGCCGGGAATTTTGCCATCGCCCTGTCATATACTGAAAATGCCTGCTCCGGATTGGAACGCGACTGGTAGAATGAGGCCAGTGTGGTGTAGTGCTTCAGACTGTCGGGAGCCAGATTCATTGCCCTTTGGAAATTCCTCTCCGCCTCAGCCCACTTCTCCTCAGCCTGATCGATGGTTGCATGTGCCCTGTATCCTTCCGCACTGTTGATCTTCGATATCTCATCTGCTGTCTTCCTCGCCTTGTCAATATCCCCTCCCATCATCTTCGGAGCCCGTACGTAGAACTGAATAAGCATGGTGCGCGAATTAATGTCCTTCGGATCGAGCCTTGCCGCAGACTCCATGTGCGATTTTATCCTCGTGGCAATCGAAGCCTGCTTCAGCGTACTGGCACCCGATGCCTGCTGACCAAGGATGTTTATCATTGAGAGATGGTATTTTGCAACATTGCCGTTGGCATCTATGGCCTGTTCAGTGTACTCCTCTGCCTTATCTGACTCCCTTCTTCTGAGCGAAATAAGACCCATATAATACCTGCTCTCGGCATATTCACCTGACCCTTTCTTCACACTGCTGAACTGGGTAAATGCCTCATCATATTTACCCGACTCGAATAGTCTGATGCCAGTAGTGTGATTCTGTCCGATGGCATAAAATGCCCCGGAAAAAAAACATGCTGTAATTACCAGTAAGGACCTCATAGAAATACCCGTTTTATGGCTGAAACGAAAAATTGTATTGTTTATTCTGAACCGATTCTGTGTTATACAGCAGTTTGTTACCTGTCCTTACAGCAACTGTCCTACCAGGTTAAGCAACTGCTCCCTGCTGATAGGCTTTGAAAGGTAACCGTCACAACCCGACTCCAGGGCCTTCTCACGGTCACCAGTCAGCGCGTATGCAGTCTGCACAATAACCGGCACCTCCGGAAACCTCTTTTTAAGTATCCTTGTTATCTCATAACCGTCACGCCCCGGCATTTTTATATCCATAAGTACCAGATCTATATCCGATCTCTCTTCCATCATTTCCAAAGCCTCATCCCCGTTATGCGCCCTTATTACCTTATAACCACCCCTCCTGAGGATATGATGCAGATACATGTAGCTGGTTTCATCATCTTCGGCAATAAGTATCTGTCTGTTGCCCGGGGTTACCGATACCGCACTATTGGAAACCTCTTCAGCCACTAATGCTGATTTTTCGAACCCCGCTTCAGGAATAACACACCTGAATCTGCTTCCCCTACCCTCGACCGACTCAACCGAAATCTTGCCCCCGAGCATCTTTGCATATGCATCGGAAATGGCCAGGCCAAGACCTGAACCCTCATACGGCCTGGTAAAAGATGTGTCGGCCTGAACAAACCTGTCAAAAATTGTGCCTATGCGGTCGGCAGGTATACCAATCCCGGTATCTGCGACTGTCACCAGCAGATGATTACCCTCCCTTACAACTGATAGCCTGATAAGCCCCTCCGATGTAAACTTAATGGCGTTCTTCAGCAGGTTCGACAGAATAGACTCCAGCTTACCCTTGTCGCTAAAGAACTGGTCCCTGTCATCCGGCACCTTGTTTTCCAATCTGAAAATGATGCCCTTTTTCTTTGCCTCAGGCTGAAAGAAATTATGGTGAAAAGTAACTACATCAGTGATGCTGAACGTGGTAACATTGAGATTCATCTGACCTGATTCTATCTTCGATATCTCGATAATGTCATTTATTGTTGAGAGAAGTCTGTCGCCGGCCGACCTTATTATCTCGAGGAACTGTTTCTGCTCATCCTCACTGATATTATGTTGCTGGATGATATCAATAAAGCCCATAATACCGTTCATGGGAGTCCTGATCTCATGACTCATATTTGCCAGGAAAGATGTTTTCAGACGATCGCTCTCCTCAGCTTTCTCTTTAGCCGTCTGCAGCTCCTCCATGAGCTTTATGTCAGCCGTGATGTCTTCCTGAACCGCAATAAACCGGATTATATCTCCATTTCTGCCAATAAGTGGTGTAATCACGGCATTTGCCCAGTAAAGTTCGCCGCTCTTCTTCCTGTTCCTGAATCTTCCCGTCCATGACTCACCTCTGAGAATTGTCTCCCATAATTCCCGGTAGTACGAATCGGGATGATAATCTGACTTAAGTATCCTCGGGTTCTCACCAACTATCTCCTCCCGGGTGTACCCGCTTATATCGCAAAATGCCTTATTGACAAACTCCACTACCCCGTCAAGGTCGGTAATACATATCGCAACGGGGCTTTGCTCCACCCCCACAAGGAGTTTCATGGCATTCTCAACACTTCTCTTCTCCTCAATAAATACGCTTACCTGGTTGGCAACCAGTTCGAGCAGTTCGATTGTTTTCTCCGAATAGGCTTCACTATTTGTATAGCTCTGAAGCACAATAACCCCTATTGCCCTCTCCTGAACCCTCAGAGGAACACCCAGCCAGCATTTTGAAGGTGTCCCGATTACCTGAACCAGAGGATCGTTAGCTCCAGGACTCTCGTCCCCGCTGATAAGAATTGGTTTGTTCTCCCTGACCACCTGCCCCGAAAGTGACCCGGCAGCGCTCCACTTTGTAAACTCGTCGTGGGTATCTACAAAGTGAACGGCCGACAATGTGTCATCCTTGCTGTCGTAAAAAGCCATAAAAAAATTATCAGATTCGACTACTTCCGATAACTCCCTCCTTATATTCTCCATCAGCTCGCCAATACCTCGTGCAGTTACAAGTGAACGTGCAATGTTGTACTGAATCTGCTGAATCTTACCGGCCTTCCTGAGTTCGGTAATGTCACGAAGGTGTTCAATTACCAGCGAGAGCTTTCCTGCCTCATCAAGTATGGGATAGCTCCTTACATCAAAATACCGGTCAATTGAAGGCACATACTTTTCAACCCTCGCAGGTTTAAGGGTGGTGTATGCTTCACTTGTGGCACATAAATCACAAGGGGTAAGTTGTCCTATAAGCTCATGACACTTCTTTCCCCTGACCTGATTCTCAGTCAGTCCCAGTAATTCATAACCTGCTGTATTGTAACGTATTATATTATGATCCGGATCCTGGACCCCTATCACATCCGGTATGGCATTAAGAAGAGTCTCGAGGAAACCGGCTGTCTCCCTGTAACGCTTCTCACTGGCGGCTAGTGAGGCCTCGGCCGATTTTGATTGTGATATATCCCTGGCCGTGGCAATTATCACGGGTCTCCCGAAGTAACGGCCGCTGCTGGCAACAACCTCTTTGGGAAACTCCGTACCGTCCTTGCGCCTTCCCCAGAACTCAAATCGTGCTGGCTTTCCGGTTGCCTGAACTTTTTTCAGCAGCTTCGAAAGGGCAGAATAGTTATTCCTGCCATCTGCCCCGAGAAACTCAGGTGTTTTACCCAGCACTTCGTGCCGCTCATAACCATACATTATCTCGGCTCCCCTGTTGATGTCGAGAAACCGCCCGTCCTCATCCTGTATATATATGGCATCCGAGACAGTATTAAATATATCACTGTAGCTCTCCCGGGTCACCGAGAGGGTGTCCTCGGTAATTCTCTGGTGAGTAATGTCCTCGTAAGTGCCAAGTACGCCAATGATTTTCCCCTCTTTATCCCTCAGAGGAACCTTGCTGGTTCTCAATAGAATACTCCTCCCGTCGGGTGTGGTCTGCGGCTCCTCATACCCGAGCTTCGGCTGGCCCGTTTCAATAACATGCCTGTCGTCACTCCTGTAGAGCTCAGCATGTTTCAGCCACCCCATATCAAAATCGCTCTTCCCGACTACATCGGCAGGGTCAGAAAACCCGGCATCCTCAGCAAATGGTTTATTGCATCCGAGGTAAATAAGGTTAAGGTCTTTCCAGAAAACCCGCACAGGTACAGTGTTAAGCACCAGTTCAAAAAGACCTTCTCCCTTCTTCATCTGATATTGTTTAATACTACTGATTACCAGTCGGTTGGCCAGGCAGAGAGGTTCTTAAAGAAAAGCAACTGCTCGTAATGTGGCCTGGTCTTCTCCTCAATAGCCAGCATCTGGTCGGGGCTGAGCGGTTTGAAGTTTGTTGCAATCTCAATGTTCTCCTCCAGCTCCGCCAGGTTGTCAATACCGATTATGACGGTGCTTACCGGCAGGGTC
>VGGM01000209.1 GCA_016868515.1 Bacteroidota bacterium
CAGGTGTTTATCATCTTAAAGAATTTTACTACCTTTATAATATCATCGCTCGCTGGTAAATGAAAACAATAAATCTTTCACTGATCCTGCTTGTAGCAGCATTCATGAATTCCTCATGCAGGAAGGAATGTGAGGAGTTGATTCTTAAGGTTGAGAGTCTGGAGAAGCTTTACGGATGTACCGATACCCGCAACAGTATGGCGATTGATCTTACCAACGATGCGGTAATAATCACTACCCAAACCGATTTCAATGCACTTGTCGACGGCCCATGTAAACCGGTAATCGACTTCTCAAAATACCATTTGCTGATAGGAAAAAAGACAACAACGCATAAGGTCGATACAATCTTCTACGACTATCGTGCCGATTGTCCGGACAGATACAAGACCATGAAGGTTGAGATTGTGATGACAACCGAAGAGATTCCGGAAGATGTCGTTTACCATGCTCTTATTTCCAAACTGACAGATGAGGAGGGAATATCGCTAACTATTATTTCCAGATAGAGAAACCTTAAAACTGAAAAGTATGTTCGGACCAACAGAATTGATTCTCATCCTGCTGCTGATCGTCCCGGTCTTCCTGATCCTTCCACTGATTGCCATTGTCGATCTGCTCAGAAGCAGGTTTGCCGGCAATGACGGACTTGTTTTTGTGCTTATAATACTCTTCCTGCCGGTATTGGGCGCAATTATCTATTTTATAATGAGCCCGTCCAGAAAGTTAAGGTAAAAGAATTATTAAATATACCGGTGAAACTACCGGTATCATGAAGAACCCAGTATGGATTTCAGTTTCTGTACTTCTGTATCCCAGAGGTATATGGAATCTTCCTTTTCCTCAGGCTCTGCAAAGTCCGTAATAATCAGTGCCACATCGCCCGTAAGCTCCTCAACATTAATCCTGAACTCGAAATAACCGGCGTTCCTCTCTTTCTCCCTGCCTGACCACTCGAACCTTGCGAGCCGGTTTTCGCGGAGGTTAACAAGTTTGGCTTTCAATGCGGTTTTGTTCCAGATAAATGAGAAAATATCACCTTCAACCGTGACCTCATCAGCAAACCACTCTGCAAGACCTTCGGGGGTACTTATCCTGGGGAAAAGCACCTTTGGTGAGCAGTTCAGCTGATACTCGAGTTCGAATTGCAGTTTCATTATACTTTTCCCATTTAAAAACGATTCATCACTGCAATATAAAAAAAAATCCCACACCAAAGTGCTCATCTTTTTTTAATAAAAAGTTAATCCTATATTTGCAGCCGCAAATTGGCGAGATAGCTCAGATGGTTAGAGCGCATGATTCATAATCATGAGGTCCCGGGTTCAATTCCCGGTCTCGCTACAACAAAAAGCCAGGGCACGAAGTGCCGGGGCTTTTTTATTTCAGGAAGGAGCCGAAAACCTGTTTTCGGGCGACTGCATGGAATAAAAAAGTCCGCAATTTCGCGCAGCGGAACAAGGCATTTTGTTGTTAAGCACCCCTGCATGGAATCGCTGCCACAGGCAGCAATTCCCCCTCTCGCTACCTGATCCCTCTCTCCATTTCCCGGTACATCACTACAGCCCTCTGTGCAAGCACATGGGTTGCATTCACCACGGGCCGGTCGACCCTTTCCGGATTATATGCCAGGGGTATCTCTGTACATCCAAGTACAATAACCTCTGCTCCCCTTTCGGCAAGATGCTGCCCGGCAAATGCCAGAAGATCCTCACTAACCCGGGGATCTGTCTTTGACTTTATCCCGTAAACCGCCTTCATCACAAAGTTCACCATAACAGAATCATCAGGCACAATAACCTCATAACCAGCGGTTTCTAGCTCCCTGTTGTAGAGACCCGAGCTTATTGTCCCCGAAGTTGCAAGTAGTCCCACCCTCATTACATCAGGGTACTTAAGTAATACCTCCGCGGCTGTCTCGCGAATCATATTTATTACCGGGACACTCACCGATTCCTGCATATAGTCGTAATAGTAATGCACGGTATTACATGGTATAATGATGAATGAGGCACCGGCTTCCTCAAGCTTTCTTAAACTGAATCGCAGGTATGGCAGAATTTCTTCGCCTCCACCGGCAATCGATGCAGTACGGTCAGGTACTTTCGGATTGCTGAATATCAGAACCGGAATGTGCTCCTGATCGGTTGCAGCCGGAGTGCTCTCAATAATGTTCCTGTACATATCGGCTGTGGCCTCCGGTCCCATCCCTCCGAAAATACCGATAATAACTTCATTACCATCAGGAACCGCACTGTCCGGACCATGGCATCCAGTTGCGAAGATAACTGCAAGCAGACCTGTCATTAATACTCTACTCATCTTTTACCGGTTTAATTAACTCTTTCATTTCAACCCTGACCCCTTATCATAAAGTCTGCCGCAGGCAGAAATATTATATAAAGGTACGATTAACCTGGGTGGCTTAACGTGGTTACTCATTACAGGGTGAATAATGCGTTAAAATACAAAAAAACATTATAACATCGGTTTACCCCGCTTTTTAACCGAAACCGGCATAACTGCCCCGCCACCGGGGGAGGAACCAAATGGCAGGTCAACCGGGGCAACGGTATGATTTTTGCCAAATTTCGTGTAGGTTTGCTGAAAATAAATAGTGATGAAGAAGGTTCACCTGTTCGTGATAAAATCGTTCACAGGGCCACTGGTGCTGACATTCTTCATAGTCCTTATAATCCAGATACTCCAGTTTCTCTGGCTTTACATTGACGAACTTGCCGGAAAGGGCCTCGAACTGGGTATAATGGCTGAACTTCTGTTCCAGTTCTCGCTCGTATTCGTTCCTATGGCCTTACCACTGGCAATTCTGTTTGCCTCACTTATGACCTTCGGGAATATGGGGGAACACCTTGAGCTTACCGCTCTTAAGTCATCAGGAATCCCGCTCCAGAAAATCATGCAGCCCCTGATAGTCATGATTGCCATAATATCCGTAGCGTCGTTTTTCTTTTCCAACAATGTCCTGCCCTACTCCAGCAGGAAGGCAAAGACCCTGTTATGGGACATAAGGAACAAAAGGCCCGAGCTCAACATTCAGGCCGGGGCATTCTATAACGGAATAGACGGGTTCAGTATCAAGATAGGTGAAAAGGATCCGGAAACCAACCTCCTGAAGCGTATTCTCATTCACGACCACCGCGAGAAAAGAGGAAACACAAATGTAATTTACAGCGACTCAGGGTACATGAAGATAACACCCGATAAATCGGGTCTGATAATGACCCTGTACAGCGGTTACAGTTATTCTGAGATAGACGAACGCGGAAAACCTGAAAGTCAGAGGTCATACCCGTTCAGGCGTGACTCATTCGAAGAACAGACAGTAGTAGTGGAGCTGGCAGGATTCGACCTGATAAGAAGTGATGAGAACCTTTTCGGCGCTCAAGCCACAATGCTGAATATAATTGAACTTACCAGCCAGATCGATTCACTTAACAAGACATACCTTAACAGAAAGCAGAACTCATTCAGCGATTTCAGTTTCATGCAGATGTACCAGGGCAAAAACTTCTATTCGATCCCTGAGCCTGACTCTGTCATTGTTCCTGAATTTGAGGTCTTCCTCACATTCGACTCGCTTCAGTCACAGTTAAAAACACTCGCAATCACAAAAGCCCTTGAGAATGTAAAGGAGGCCTCCCGGTTCCTCGATCAGAAAGCCGAAATCCTGCACAACGAAATAAAAAACATCAAAAGATATGAAGTCGACTGGCACAAAAAATTCACCCTTCCATTTGCCTGTCTGGTCTTCTTTTTCATCGGAGCACCGCTCGGAGCCATAATACGCAAGGGAGGTCTCGGCACCCCCTCGGTAATATCCGTCCTCTTCTTCGTCGTTTACTACGTTATATCAATGTCGGCCGAAAAACTGGTTAAGGAGAACCAGATATCATCAATCGGCGGAATGTGGCTCGCATCATTTATCCTGCTGCCTGTCGGCATAATGCTCACATATATGGCAACAACCGACTCAGTGGTTATGAACACTGAAACCTATACGGCATTTCTCAGAAAAATTATCAAAAAACTGAACCTTTTTTCGGGAACCAGGGCCGACTGATTAAAGTCATGTTAATTTGCGCCGCAACAGGGTAATTCGTACAGCATATTTTCATAATTTTGCCACATGCTTTTAAGAGGACCTTTGTTCCTTTTTCTTGAAGCATCACCACCAAAGTAA
>VGGM01000210.1 GCA_016868515.1 Bacteroidota bacterium
CAAGAAGGATATTGTGGTTGTGGCGGGTGAGGCTGAGAAGTATTTTGATGTAACCTTTATTGACCTCAATACCGCCGAGCCGATTGTAAAGAGTCTGAGGACACGGGATGCCCGCGAGCTGACCCCGGAGCTGGTACGAAGCCGTCCGGCAGGGTATATAATTGAGTCGGCCACCGATAAGGAGGTGGAGATACTCAGGCTGCTGGGCCTGGAAGTGGTTCAGCTTGAGCGGAACAAACGATTCCGCACAGAGAGCTATATGGTAACGGGGCACAGGGTTGCAGGAGCGATGTGGGAAGGGATATATCCGGTTACGGTAACCACTGAGACAGTGAAACGGAGGAAGCGCTTTGGTAGTGGTGACTACTACATCGACCTGGCGCAGGAGAATGCCAACTATGCCGTGGTTCTGCTTGAGCCCGAGTCGGCCAACGGCTTTGTGAACTATGCCGTTACCACTGCCACGGCAGGGGAGCCGTTACGGATTTACAGGGTAATGAAATAGCGGCAGTGGGATCTGAATTCCATTTTTATTACTTTTGTTAGTCATCAGTCGTCAATACAATGTTGCTTCTTAACCATATTCCCAGAAAGCAGCCCGGCATAATCGCACGCCGCGCGGGTGATGAGTATGTCCTGGTTCCGGTTACGGAAAACATTGCCGACATGACCAGTATGTACACCCTGAATGAAACGGGGGCGTTTATATATGACAGGATTGACGGGGTGGCCAGTGCCGGTGACATAGCATGCGCACTTGCCGCTGAGTACGGTGAGGATACGGAGACGACGCGGCGCGACGTGCTGGAGTGTCTTGCCGGACTGGAGCAATACAATATAATCACCACATGAAGCAGTATGTACTGACGGTTGCCGGTTACCGCATAAGATTCGTGGCGCAGGATGGGTTAACTGACCTGAAGCCGGGTGTGCGGTTCCGCAGCAGCATTACTATTGACAATGGTTTATGTGACCTTATTGTAAGGGTTCATGAGGGGTCTCCTCCGGGGCAGGAAAACCTGAAGAGGGTTTTTCATGCGCCGCTGGTTGAGGATGCCGGCAGTGGTCCGGTGAAGAAAATGGAGAACTTCTGGAGTGTTTACAGTCACCGTTCGGGATTACTGATAAAGACGGTTTTTCCGCGTTCGGGCGATGCTATGCAGGGTGTGCTGCTATATTCGCTGACATCGCCTGAGTGGGATCTCTACATTTCAGGCAGCAGCGGGGTTATTGATCCGTTTGAGTATCCTCTTGACGGGCTGATTTTATATTACCTTACGGTTATGAGCGGCGACATCTTCATACATGGTTCGGCTGTTCTGCACCAGGGAAGGGGCTACCTGTTCACGGGTGTCTCGGGTTCCGGCAAAACAACCATGGCGAAGGTGTGGGAGAATGCGGGGGCGGTGGTGATTCACGACGACAGGGTGATAGTACGCAATACGGCGAATGGTTTCGTCATTCACAACACACCGGTTTACGACAACGATGAGCCGCGAAGTGCGCCGCTGAGCCGCATACTGCTGCTGTCGCACGGCATGCACAACGAGTTGCTGCCCATTCACGGCGCCAATGCGTTGTCGCGTGTGATGGCCAACTGCATACAGCACAACTGGAGCACCGAGCTGATAGGACAGCTGACGGGGTCGCTCTACCTGCTTACACAAAAAGTGCCGGTGGCGGGTTACTGGTTTGTGCCCGACGCCACGGCCGTTGAATTCATTCTTGCCGGTGAAGCCTGAGATACACAGGGGTACGGGCGGGCTGCACCGGCTGGGGTCGGAGCTGCTTGGTGAGGGGCTGACGGTGCGGGTGCGCGCGTCGGGTTACAGCATGTTTCCGGCAATACATCCCGGCGATATCATTGAAATTGAGCCTTTTGCGGGAACCGGGGTTGCTCTGGTGCCGGGAACGGTGGTGGCGCTAAGGAGGGAGAACGACTTTGTGGTTCACAGGCTGCTGGGGGTTTTTGAGAGGGATGGGCAGCTCTGGCTTTTCACGAGGGGCGACAGTGTGCTGCGGGCCGATGAGCCGGTGCCGGCTGAAGAGATTGCAGGGACGGTTATTACAATAATAAGGGGCAGCCGTATCGTGCGCAATCCATTGCCCCGGACGAACGTCCATTACCGTTGGAACAGGCTGATGGTGATGGTGTATGAGGGCGTAAAGGGCATAGGGACATAGGGGACGTAGGGGACATAGGGGACGTAGGGGACATAGGGGGCGTAGGGGACTTAGGGGAAAAATGGGGGATAGAAGTTATAGCGTTTTTAATTGAAAGGTCAGTTGGATTTCCTATATTTGGTTTGGAATAAATAATTTTTATCTGCTGTATTATGGGGAACTTTAATAATCTTGTCGTATGGCAAAGATCCAAAGACCTTGCCGTTAGAATATTCAGATACTCTCAAAAGGATGGAATCAAATGGAATTTCGGTTACAAGGATCAACTGCTGCGGGCCTCTCTAAGTATACCATCAAATATTGCTGAGGGTGAACAACTTGATACAGACAGGCAGTCTGTGAAACACTTTTATATCGCAAGAGGCTCAGCGGCCGAACTGCATACTCTTCTGATTATAGGATTGGAAGTAGGTTACTTTTCCGGTGAATTGGTTAAAGAGATGGAGCAGGATATCAGGTATATATCTGTCGGCCTGACAAACCTGATACGATCGAGGTGTGATTAAAGGCTCCTACGTCCCCTACGTCCCTTATGTCCCCTACGTCTTCAACGTCTTCAACGTCGCTATCCCTTTCCCCCTTTTTTTCCTTATCTTTATCTTTTAAATCCATCCTAATTGAGGAAGTTAACATATCTGCGACGCTCTGTTTCGATGGTCTGGCGGAGTTCTCCTTTCTGGTCCACTGCCGGGATTATGCTCACGTTGCTTCGGAGTGTCTTGCCTTTGGCGCTTGCATGGCTTGTAAAGGTGCTAACCGACCTGATAACGGGATACATATCAGGGGGTTCGGGTATTGAGATGCAGGCTGCTGCCGGGGAGTTGTTGTGGCCTGTTCTGGCTGTTGTGGCGGTTTTCTTTGCCGACGAGGTGGCGGGTGAGTTGCAGGTGTATGTGCGCAGCAGGCATGCCTATTATTTTGAGACCGACGTGCACGACATGCTTCACCGCAAGTCGATGGAGCTCGACCTTATGCATTTTGAGAACCCGCAGTACTACGATTGCCTGGCCCGTGCCTCGCGTGAGGCGCCGTACAGGCCCAACAGCATACTTGCCAACATGGTATCGCTGGTGAGGGGTACGGTGGCCCTGGTTCTGATGACTGCGTTGCTGGCGAGGCTTCATCCGCTGCTGATACTTTTTGTGGTGGTGGTTAATATACCGGGGGTTTGGCTTAAGCTTCGGTTTGCGGGTATAATATACCGGTCGCGGCGCGACCAGACCCCTGAGGCGAGGAAATCGGAGTACTACAGCTGGCTTCTGACGGGCGACAGGCCATCGAGGGAGGTGAGGCTTTTCGGACTGGGTGACTATTTCAGGGAGCTGTTCAACCTCAGTTTTACAGGCAGGAAGCGGGAGGAGAATACCATACTGAAGAAGAGGGCGGGGCTGGAGTTATTGTCGGGACTCTTCAAGGCGGCGGCGCTGTTTGCGGCGCTCTTTTACCTTACCACGAAGGTTGTTGCGCGCGAGATCACACCTGGCGATATGGCGATGTACCTGGTTGCTTTCCGGATGGTGCTTGTTTATGTCAGGGATATTTTATGGGCTGTTGCGGGATTGTATGAGGACAATCTGTTTATTTCCGACCTGTTCAGTTTTCTGGCTCTGGAGGAGCGTGTCAGGCCAATTCATCCTGTTGTACGGGTTACGAAACCCACGAAGGGGCTGGAGGTTCGGGGGGTGAGCTTCCGTTATCCGGGTAGTGACAGGGATGCTCTCAGCGATATATCGTTCTCCATAGGGCGCGGCGATACTGTCGGTCTGGTGGGGCCCAATGGTTCCGGAAAGAGTACCCTTGTGAAGCTGCTGTGCAGGCTTTACGATCCTTCGGAGGGGGTTATACTGCTTGACGGTCAGGATATAAGGCATATGGACCCGGCGGCGTACCGGAAGCTGTTTTCTGTTGTGTTTCAGGATTTTATGCTTTACAATATGGCGGCCGGCGAGAATATACGGATGGGCAACACGGGTGCCGCCGATGCTGCTGCGCTGATAGCCGAGTCG
>VGGM01000211.1 GCA_016868515.1 Bacteroidota bacterium
AGGGAGACGGTTGACGACCTTATAAACAACCTTAATAATAATCCGGAACTCAGACGATGGCTTCTGAGATATGCCGGGTCGCTGTTCGAGGAGGGCAAACCCATTGATCTGGCATCGTCGGTTTATGACCTCTCACGCACAATATTCAGTGAGCAGTATAAACTCCTGCCTCCCGATGCCAGGAGCCGGTTATCCGATCTTGAAGGAATCGGCAGGTTTGTTACCGAACTTGAGTCGCAGACATATTCTTTCCGTTCGCGATTGAGGCAACTTGGTGCTGAATGTGTTGAGATAATGAACAGGAATGGTCTGGATGACTCAATGCTCAGAGGGGGTCAGAAAGGCGTAGGGATGTATCTTCGCAGCATAGCTCAGGGGGAAGTCAAGGCCCCTTATAAGTATGTAACAGAGGCTCTTGACGATAACAAATGGCACTCGAAGCCGCAATTCTATTCAGCAGTTGAGGCTGCGGTTGGCGACGGACTTGCTGAAAAGACTTCAGATATTGTTAGAATGATGACTTCAGGGATTGTCGGGTATGAAACATCGGGGGTAATATTGCAGAATATATATATGGCTGCCATACTGACCGATGTTGTTAAGGTACTCAGGGAGCGTACGAGTATGGAGAACAGCTTCGTTCTTGCCGACACGGGCGATCTGCTGATGAGTATCACTGAGAATGACCAGGCACCTTTTATATATGAGAAATCGGGCAATGCCTATGATGTGTTTATGATTGATGAGTTTCAGGATACATCGGTAATACAGTACAGGAACTTCAAACCACTTGTTGAGAACAGCCTGGCACAGGGAAGTGACACCCTGGTGGTTGGAGATATCAAGCAATCGATATACCGCTGGCGCAACGGCGACTGGTCGATACTCGGCAGTCGTCTGGAGGAGGATTTTTCAGGTGAGCGTATTGATTCGCGGCCCCTTAGCGTCAACTGGCGTTCGGGGAGGGAGATTGTCAGGTTCAACAATTCATTGTTCACCCGTCTTCCGGCGATGCTCGACCAGGAGCTGAACCAGGAGGGTGGTGACGCAGTGTTGTCGCTGGCCGGTATTTTCGCCGATGCAGTGCAGTCGGTTCCCGAGGGCAGGGATGGTGGTTACATAAGGATTGAGTTTGCCAGAAGCGATGATGATGGCAGATCGGATGAAAAAGCCCTGATAAGATTGCCGGGGGTGATAATGGATTGCCAGGATGCAGGTTTCAGGGCCTCAGATATCGGAATTCTGGTAAGGAAAAGGGAGGAGGGTACATTGGTACTCGAGTATCTTGCGCGGTACCGGCAGTCGGCTGAGATTGGCCCCGGTTCCCGATACAACTTCAATATACTTTCGGTTGAATCATTGCTTGTAGGCTCTTCGCCTGCAGTCTGTTTTATTGTGGCGGCAATGGTAAGGATTTCGGGCAATGCCGGAATGCTGAACCGCAGCGAGATGATGAGGTATTACCTGATGGCCAGTTTCAGGGAGGAGCTTGGCGAAGCCGATATCTCTGCGGTCGGACTGCCGGCAACGGAGGAGAGGTTTTATCCTGAAGGATACGAGGGGTTTCTGGCAGGTGCGGCATCGAAACCATTGCTGACTCTTAGCGAGGATATTATAAGTTTCTTTGGGCTGAACGGTGATGAAGCCGACACTGCTGCGATCAATTTCTTTCATGACCAGGTAACTGACTACATGAACCGGAAGGGCTCTTCACTCAGATCGTTTACCGACTGGTGGCTCGATAAGGGAAGGGAGAGCAGTGTTATTCTTTCGGGCCGCCAGGATGCAATGAGTATAATGACAATTCACAAGGCCAAGGGGCTTCAGTTTCCGGTGGTTATAATCCCATTTCTTACCTGGCCGTTCGATCAGAAATCAGGCAGCCCCATGTGGGTGGTTCCGCAGCAGGAGCCATTCAGCAGGGCAGGGGCACTGCCTGTCGGCTACTCACAGAGGCTGAAATCGACGATATTCGCCGGTGATTATTACCGCGAGAGAGCGCAGTCATACCTCGACAATCTTAACCTTCTGTATGTCGCATTTACCAGGGCAGAGGAGAGGCTTTATGGCTTTGCCGGAATCAGAAACAAGGGTGATACGGGGGCTATACTTAACAGGGCAATCATTTCGGCCGGGGGTGATGGCGGTGAGATTGTTTCTCTGCCTGATTTTTTTGATACTGCCGGTGGTGTGTTTGAAATGGGTTCGGCTGCCGGGTATTCTCCGCGACAGGAAGCTGACGAGGCCGTTCTGCCTGGTTATCAGGTATTCAGCAGCGAGGGCAGGCTCAGGCTCAGGTTTTACGGGAGAGACCTGCTGAACGAATCTGGTCTGCCATTGAGCTCGCGTATTCAATATGGAACTGTCCTGCATGAAATACTGGGTAAGGTTAAGTATCGTGAGGATGTGAGCCTTGCTGTACTGTCGGCTGTTGAGCAGGGCTATATAAGCCGCGATACGGCGCCCGAAACGGTCAGACTTATTGATGAGATAATTTCCAGACCCGAAGTGGCCGTATGGTTCGATAAAGAAGCCACCATACTCACTGAACCGGAAATACTTACAGGAACCGGTGAGATAAGGAGGCCCGACAGGGTGGTGATCAGAGACGGAGTGGCGACCATTATCGATTACAAGTTCGGGGAGGAGAGGAAGGAGCATCTCACACAAATTGAAACGTACAGCAGACTAATAGGGGAGATGGGATACAGGATTGAGAGTGCCTGCCTCTGGTATATTGAATCAAACCGGATAGTAAAACTATGAGTCAGAGAGAAAGAGAGATATTCCCCTGGGGCGATACCAGACGCTTCAATTCATATCCGGCTCATATAAAACGGATTTTCGGAGGCCGGATTCAGAAGGTTAGCATCGACGCAGGCTTCACCTGCCCGAACCGCGACGGAAGCAAGGGAACAGGAGGCTGCACATACTGCAACAACGATGCCTTCAACCCATCATACTGTACCCCTCTGAAGAGCATTTCGGCCCAGATTGCCGAAGGAGTTGAGTTTCACCGGAACAGATACCGCAGGGCTGCAGGTTATCTTGCTTATTTCCAGGCATATTCAAATACCTATGAGACAGCCCATAAGCTTGGTGAAATGTACCGCGAGGCGCTTGAGGTTCCGGGCATCAGGGGTATTGTTATCGGAACCAGGCCCGATTGCATTGATGATGCGATAATTGAGCTTCTGAGAGGCATCTCTGAGAGATACTATGTTATTGTTGAGTTTGGTGTTGAATCGTGCAATGACAAGACCCTGGAAAGGATAAACAGGGGTCATACCTTTGCGGAGGCAGTTGATGCCATTCAGCGTACTGCTGGTGCCGGAATCAGGACAGGGGCTCATTTTATATTCGGTCTGCCGGGTGAGTCGCGTGAAGAGATGCTCGGCTCGGCCCGGGTAATATCGGCACTGCCTCTGACTTCTGTAAAATTTCACCAGTTGCAGATTATTGACGGCACAGCGATGGCCGCAGAGTACCGGCAGCACCCTGAGCGGTTCGTAATGTTTACTTTCGGTGAGTATATGGAGTTTTTCATCGATTTCCTCGAGCGCCTGAATCCGGCTATTATTGTCGAACGCTTTACCGGCGAGGCACCTCCGCATCTGGTTATTGCACCGCGATGGGGCCGGAAGAGGACAGATGAGATAATGAACCTCTTTGAAGAAAGGCTGGTGGAGCGCGATACCTGGCAGGGCAGGCTAATTGGCGAAGCCAAATTACCAGATATGGGAGGGCGGCAGTGAAATATTTTCTTGAACAGGTTGCAGACCAGCTTTATGAGTCATATGGTGATTCTCTCGGCAGACATACCATTGTATTCCCGGGCCGCCGTGCCGGGGTATTCCTTATGAAGCACCTCTCGGCCATTGCCGGGAAGCCTCTCTGGGCCCCGCGAACTATTACGATTAATGAACTTTTCGCAGCATGTTCGAGGCTAACTGTTGCCCCTGCAGAACAACTCGTGTTTGAGCTGTACAGGATTTACAGGCAGCTCTCCGGTTCATCGGAAACCTTCGACAACTTCTATTTCTGGGGTGAGATGCTGCTTGGCGACTTTGACGATATTGACAAAAACCTGGTCGATGCCAGGGCTCTCTTCACCAATATCTCTGACCTGCACCGCATTGATGAGCAGTTTGGTGGGCTCACGCCCGAACAGGTTGAGATAATCAGAGA
>VGGM01000212.1 GCA_016868515.1 Bacteroidota bacterium
GTAAGGGAAGCTGACGACCGCCAGAACCCCACACCATACGATGACTATCCTAACCCCGCTGCCAGCTATGTCGACTTCTACCTTACAAAGGGAGCACCCGAAACCGGTACGATGGTGACTGCAAAGGTACCAGGGCAGGGGATGGAGACAATAACCGACAACTACTCATTTGGTGTGCAGGTGCTTTCGCAGGCTGAATGGACCGATCACAGGTTATTGTTTCTGACACCGGTACTGAAGGAGGCTGTTCACATCTCGGGAGTTCCGTCAATTACCATCAGGGCAGCCAGCAATAAACCGGCGGTAAACCTGTCGGTGTGCCTGGTGTCGTTGCCATGGAACAGCGGCGCCAATGCCAGAATAACCGACAATATAATTACCCGCGGATGGGCCGACCTGCAGAATCATGCCTCCATACGCGAGAGCAAACCCCTGGTTCCCGGAGAGTTCTATGAGATGACCTTTGAATTTGAACCCGACGACCAGGTTATACCCGCCGGGCAGCAGATCGGACTCCTTATCTTCTCGTCTGACAGGGATTTCACCCTCTGGCCCGAACCGGGAACAAAACTGACGGTCGACCTCGACGCCACCGTGCTCAGGATACCGGTTGTGAACGCTTCAAATATTTCACGGCTTTATTATAATACAACGCGATAGCGATTTAACATACAGGACTGAGGCTTATGCAAATAAGGCTGCTATTGGGAATATTGCTGACCGGCTTCTTTCTCGTTACCGGTATTGCCGCCTATGGCAGTAATATTGAAAGGGCAGGGACCCCATTTATCGTAAATTACAACAAGACCACCTATGATGCAAATACACAAAACTGGTGCATCGTGCAGGATGATAATCACAATATGTGGTTCGGTAACCTGGGTGTCGTGCTGTGGTTTGATGGTTATGTATGGGGGAAAGTCAATATTCCTAACGGATCGGTTGTAAGAAGTCTCGGACTTATTTCGGGTAATCGCGTTATGGCCGGCGCTTTCGCTGATTTTGGCACGATTGTTCCTGACGAAAAAGGCAATTATCAGTTCAATTCATGGATCGAAAAGGTGCCGGCCCGTTATCGCGATTTTACGGATGTATGGAGAATAATCGAACTTAATAACCGGATATATGTTCAAACGGTTGAAAGGATAATGGTATTCAGGGAGAATGAGTTCGAGAGAATAATCACACCCGAGAAATCGTTCAGGTTCTCCTTTACCAGTAACGGACTCTATTATGTTGAGGATGCAGGTGTCGGACTTAAAACCTTGTCAAACGATCAATTGAAACTGGTTGATGGAGGTGATTACTTTTCGCGTCACGAAATATGGATGGTAAGTCATCATAACGGGAGACTATTTGTTGGTACCCAGAGCGACGGACTATTTATATATGAGGGTGGAGCCTGGAAGGCATGGAACACTCAGGTAAACAGGCACCTGAAGAAGTTTTCACTTTACTGCGCCGCCGAAACCTCAACGGGCGAGTATATTTTCGGTACTGTCAGCAACGGAATCATTATATCAGACAGGGAGGGCAATGTTGTTAAGTCCCTGAACAAGGATTCAGGACTACAGAATAATACTGTACTCAGCATAGCAATCGATCTTGAGAAGAACCTGTGGCTGGGACTCGACCGTGGTATTGACTACCTCAAAATCAATTCGCCGTTTACCCAGCTTGCCGGAAGGGGTATTCTGGGAGCCGGATATGCATCGGTTATTCACAGAGGAGTACTTTATATTGGCACAAATACCGGTGCCTATGTGCTGAAGGAAGATGAAGGGAGTTTTAATTACCAACTGGTTGAAAACACTATCGGACAGGTCTGGAGTTTCTTTGAATACAATGACAGACTCTTCTGCCTTCACCATAATGGTCTGTTTGAAATCAGAGGGGGAAATGCCGTAAGCATTGCAGATATAAAAGGCTGCTGGAAGTTGCAGCCGGTTCCGCGTAAACCCGGTCATTTTGTGCTCGGAACATATGCCGGGCTCTATCACCTCAATTTTGAAAGGGGAACCCCGGAAACTGTTAGGCTCGAGGGCTTTCAGGAATCATCAAGGGTTCTGGAGTTTGACGATGCTGGCAACCTTTGGATAAGCCATGGCTATAAAGGTGTATTCAGGGTTGCTTTCAATGACGAATTTTCCGGTATCAGGTCAGTGACATTCTTCGATTCGTCGAAAGGACTACCGTCAGACGTTTTCAACGAGCTGGTCAGAATAGATGGCAAGGTTCATTTTGCGACGACAGACGGGATATACACCTACAGCAATCTGACAGGAATGATGGAAAGAAACCTGTTTTATAACAGTATATTTGATACTGATCAGCCAATTACCAAGCTGATTCAGGACAGGTCAGGCAGAATATTTCTATTCTCAGACGGGGGTATGTCGCTGTTTGTCCTGGAAGATGACTCTGTTACCTATTCAGAGTCGGAGTTGTTCAGACCACTGTCCAATACTTTTATTCCTGCCTTTGAGAATGTTCATATTATTGACGATGAACTCTGCATCATCGGGTTTGAAGAGGGCTTCTATCTCTATAACAGAAGCAATATCCCGTTCTTTCAGGAAGGTATACCTGTTGCTGTCCGGAAGTTTTACACATTCACCCACTACGCCAATACAAGGACAGAACTAACGGAAACAGAATTTATCGGTCGCGATATTTTGATTCCATTCAGCCAGAATTCAATCCTGATTGAACTTGGGATGCCCCTGTTTGAAAACCCCGGAAACATTTCAATATCCTACAACTTTAACGGCAGGGATTACAAAGTACCCCAGGGACTGCGAACGATTGAGCTTAACGGGTTAAGGGAGGGGGAATACAGAATCGATATTCTTGTGTCAGATATTTCAGGTCGCTATTCCGCAGGAACCGCAACCCTGAAATTCGAGATACTTCCCCCCTGGTTCAGACGATGGTATGCTTATCTTATATACTCATTGATCGCTCTTCTGCTTGGCGTTCTTGCGGTATTCATGGTAAGAAAGAATATCAAGCGAATCCAAAGGAAAGAAAAACTGCTACAGGAAAAGAGAATGTTGCAGAAGAATATTGAATTGCAGAAAAAAGCGGAGATGGCCGAGCAGAAGATTATTGTCATCAAGAATGAACAGCTTGTAAACGAAAACAGGCTTAAAACACAGCAGATTGCCAACTCAACAATGGAACTTGTTCAGAAGAACAAGATGCTTCTTGATGTCAGGGAGAGGCTGATGGCAGTCAAGGAGGTGAACGATATTGAAAAAAGAAACGTTATAGTTCGAGATATCCTGAAGAAAATTGACAGAGATCTCAACAACGAGGAGAACTGGATGATTTTCGAGAAGAATTTTGATGAGATTCATGAGAACTTCCTTAACAGGCTTAAAACAGAACACAAAAACCTGACATCAAGGGACCTGAGGCTTTGCGCATATCTCAGAATGAACCTCTCCTCAAAAGAGATCGCCCCGCTTCTGAGAATCTCAGTCAGAAGCGTTGAAATCAGCCGCTACAGGTTGCGAAATAAGCTGAACCTCCCACATGATAAGAACCTGACTGTTTATCTCAATAATTTTTGATTGCTGCCGAACCAGGCATGTGTTGTGATTGTTGTAGTAGCAGAGTATTTTTTAGTTTGCTAAATTTCAGTTATCCAGTATATTCCATATGGATGTTGATTTTATGTTGAGGTGACAGATGCCCGCTGTTGAGTTTTTGATGTTGCCTTGACAGCTGATCATATCTTATTTGAAGCGAAATTTGCATTAATAGGTCAAACCCAAACCTTACTCGAAAATGAAAAGATTATTCCTTATCCTTTTCTGCCTGATAATGCCGGTTACCTATATACTGGGTCAACAGGTACTGGTATCCGGAAAGGTTATCTCGGCTGCAGACGGATCGTCGCTGCCCGGGGCAACAATCTTCATTAAGGGAAGCACTGTAGGTACATCTGCCGGTAATGAAGGTGAATTCTCAATTCGTGCAACTCTTAATGACACACTGGTATTTTCATTCGTAGGCTTTGAGACTCGGGAGGAGATCGTTCGGGGGGCAGGAGATATTATTATATCCCTCGATTTATCAAGCCTTCTTATTGACGAACTTGTAGTTATCGGTTATGGTTATCAGAAGAAAAGCCTGGTAACAGGATCAATTTCATCGATTGGGGAGGCCG
>VGGM01000213.1 GCA_016868515.1 Bacteroidota bacterium
TATTATAAAATATGTTTCATGAGAAAAAGTCACTGAAAAATGGGCTATTTTCGCAGAAACTTCCGCCATATGAGAATAGGAATTGCAGGGTATGGCCGCATGGGTCATGAGGTTGAAAAAGTGGCCACCACACGCGGACATGAGGTAAGGGTTGTTGCCGAAGCCGGTATTGATGCCGGAGAACTTGAGGAGTTGCTGCGGGGCACAGATGTCGTTATTGAATTCACACTACCTGCGGTGGCACCCAACCTGGTTTCACGGATATTGTCGGCCGGTGTTCCTGTTGTTTCGGGAAGCACTGGCTGGCTTGCCGGCTATGACAATACAGCTGCCCTTGCGGTAAAGTATGGCACGGCATTCATTCATTCGTCGAACTATTCCCCGGGTGTTTACATTATGACGAAGGTCAATAGTTTTATGGCACAGTGCCTGAACTCATTTGACGGGTACCGTCCGTCAATAACAGAGATTCACCATACGGCCAAGCTTGATGCACCAAGTGGCACTGCTATAATGCTTGCAGGTCAGATAGTTGAAAAGAGCTCATATGCCGGCTGGCAAAGGGCAGGAGAGGAGAGTAGTGCTGAAATTCCTGTCTCGTCGGTTCGGTCGGGTTCGGTTCCCGGCACACACCATGTGAAATGGACATCGGAAGAGGATGCCATCACCCTGAGTCATGAGGCTTTCGGCAGGCAGGGATTCGCGCTGGGAGCGGTAATGGCAGCCGAATTTATATCGGGTAAGCAGGGAGTCTTTACGACAAGGGATGTTTTCGGTTTCTGACAATTAATAGTTACTTTGTGCGTTCATTTCAAAAAAGGTTATTTATGAAGGGTTTATTCTCAAACAAGTACTTTAAGTTTTCGGTTGCTGCAATTCTTTACCTGCTGTGGGTTATCTGGCTTGGCAACTATTGGTTTCTCCTTGGTCTGGCGGTTGTTTTTGATGTGTATATTACCGGAAAGGTAAACTGGGCTTTCTGGAAGAAGCGCGAGGGTGGGAATCATGTACTGATTGAATGGCTTGATGCGCTGATATTTGCCGTAATAGCAGTAACTCTTATCAATATTTTTCTTTTTCAGAACTACCGGATACCGACAGGCTCGATGGAGAAGTCGCTTCTGATAGGCGATCACCTCTTCGTAAGCAAGGTTGCCTACGGGCCCAGATTACCAAATACACCTGTTGCCTTTCCATTTACTCAGCACACCATGCCTGTTACCGGTGGCAGGTCGTGGTCGAATATCATACTGAAACCATATAAAAGGCTGAAGGGATTCGGAAGTATTGAGAGGAGTGACCCTGTGGTTTTAAATTTCCCTGCCGGCGATACCGTAGTAATTGAGAACCAGGCAGTTGCTTATTATGAGATTGTCCGTGACTATGCAAGGCAGCTAAGGCAGTACGATGAAATGGCCGGGACTAAACCCAGGAGTGATAATTTGTATCTCACTGCCGCACGCAATGAGATAAGAAGAACCAATACAATTGTCTATCGTCCGGTTGACCGCCGCGATAATTATGTGAAACGCTGTGTGGGTTTGCCCGGTGATACCATAAGAATAGTTGACGGTATTCTGTATGTGAACGGTGAAGAGGCAGAAAGGAGTGAAGGGTTGCAAAGGAATTACTTTGTAACCACTAACGGGACCAAAATTTCACCGATGGCATTCGAACGCATGGGAATATATAGGTCTGACCAGCTGATGCGTTCGGGAACTCTTTATGAACTGCCGCTCACAGATGCAAACCTAAAAGAGATCAGTGGGTTTCTCAATGTGACTGATGCCTATCCGAGGATTTCCAGGGAATGGGAGTACGAACCCAATATCTTCCCGCATGATGAGAATTTCAGGTGGAACCAGGATAATTTCGGTCCTCTCTGGATTCCGGCCAGGGGTGTTACGATTTCTGTTGATACAGCCAATATCTGTTTGTATGAAAGGATTATAGACGTTTTTGAGGAGAATGATCTCAGAATAGAGGATGGAACCATATATATTAATGGTGTGGTCTCTGACACATACACCTTCAAAATGGATTACTACTGGATGATGGGTGATAACAGGCACAACAGTGCCGACTCGAGATACTGGGGGTTTGTACCGCATGATCATGTTGTAGGCACACCGAAGTTCATCTGGCTGTCAATCAACAAGGAAGCAAAAGGTCTGAAGAAGATCAGGTTCGGCCGTATGTTTATAAAGGCAGGATAGAGAAGGAGTGGCGTAATTTTAATGGCGTAATGGCGTAAAAAAAATGGCATAAAATAAAAGAGGCTGTCTTGTTGGGCAGCCTCTCTGTTTTATGGTGGTGTGGTTTTACTCCTTAACCTTGTCGACAATTGCCTTAAAGGCCTCGGGGTGGTTCATCGCGAGGTCGGCGAGTGTCTTTCTGTTGAGGGCGATGCCCTTCTTCTCTATTTTACCCATGAACTCTGAGTAGCTCATGTCGTACTGGCGTACCCCGGCGTTGATTCTCTGAATCCACAGGGCCCTGAACAGCCCTTTCTTCTTTTTTCTGTCACGATAGGCGTAACCGAGCCCTTTCTCAAGGGTGTTCTTCGCTACTGTCCATACATTACCCCTGGAACCGAAGAATCCTTTTGTCTGCTTGAGGACCTTCTTTTTTCTGGCCCTCGATGCAACTGAATTTACTGATCTTGGCATTTTTCTGCATTTTTTGGATGTGAGCGCTCGTTATCAGAGACTTAAAGGCTGCACAACCGGTTAATAATAGTTTTACTTTTTGTGATTAATTGAAGCATTTACTTAAGACCCAGCAGGAGCTTGATGTTCTTTTCATCAGCCTTGTGAACCTCGCCGAAGTAGGTAAGATTCCTCTTACGCTTTGTTGCCTTCTTTGTGAGGATGTGGCTCTTAAACGCGTGCTTGCGCTTAATCTTTCCTGTTCCGGTAAGGGAGAACCTCTTTTTTGCACCCGGATTCGTTTTTACTTTTGGCATTAGTTTATATAATTAGTATATGGTGTTAATTAAATCTTCTTTTTGGGGGCAAGGGAGATTATCATCCGCTTACCCTCCAGTCTTGGCAGCTGTTCAACTTTTCCATACTCTTCGAGGTCGCTGGCAAATCGAAGAAGCAGAACTTCACCCTGCTCCTTGAAAAGGATTGACCTGCCCTTGAAGAATACATAGGCTCTTACCTTGGCACCTTCCTCGAGGAACTTAATTGCATGCTTTAGTTTGAAGTTGTAATCATGTTCATCAGTATTCGGACCAAAGCGGATCTCTTTTACCACGATTTTCGCGGCTTTGGCTTTCATCTCCTTCTGTTTCTTCTTAAGCTGGTAAAGAAACTTCTGATAATCAGTGATCTTACAAACCGGCGGATCGGCAGTGGGGGATATCTCTACAAGGTCAAGCTCCATTTCATCTGCGAGCTTCAGAGCATCCTGAATGCTCATAACCTGTTGTTCTATACCTTCGCCAACAACGCGTACTACTCTTGCTGTAATCCGGTTATTAATCCGGTGCAGGGCCTGGCGTTGTGGCTGGTTCCTTCCCTGTCGGTTAAAACTAAAGTCAGCTATGGTTCGTTCCTCCTATCTTTGGTTAATACTATTTCAGTTAACTAAGCTCGTTGTCAATTTCCTTCCTTATGAAGGCAACAAATTCTTCGAGTGTCATTACTCCCTTGTCGCCTTCTCCCTGCTTTCTGACCGCCAGAGTATTACTTTCAGCCTCTTTTTCACCCACGATAATAAGGTATGGGATTCTCTTTAACTCATTATCCCTTATCTTCTTACCAATCTTTTCGTTACGGTCGTCAATTAAGGTGCGAATATCGGAATTATTCAGAAAATTCAAAACATTTTTTGAATAATCATTGAATTTTTCACTTATGGGCAGTACCACCACCTGATCGGGCGAAAGCCACAGAGGGAATTTGCCGGCAGTATTCTCAATCAGAACGGCCACGAATCTCTCCATTGAGCCGAATATAGCCCTGTGTATCATAACCGGCTGATGCTTTGAGTTATCGGCACCGTTATAATAAAGTTCAAACCTTTCAGGCAGGTTGTAGTCGACCTGAATGGTTCCAAGCTGCCACTTTCTGCCGATTGCGTCCCTTACAAGGAAATCGAGCTTTGGACCATAAAATGCTGCCTCGCCGGGTACAACAGTAGTTGTGAGACCCATTTC
>VGGM01000214.1 GCA_016868515.1 Bacteroidota bacterium
GCCCACAGCAACCTGTCCTCGGGCGAATACTGCCACGGTGCCCCGTTGTTCTCAATGTTGCTGAATACAGCCTTGAGTTCACCGGGAGCCGAACCCTCCTCCATTACAAGGTAACGGCGCATGTCGACAATAAGGGTTGGATGGTTGATGTTAATGGGGCACTCCCGGGCGCAGGCATTGCATGTTGTACAGGCCCACAGTTCCTCCCCGGTAATGTAGTCGCGCAACAGCGATTTCCCGTCGTCATAATCGCGGCCGTGCTTAAGCATAAGAGGCCCTTTCTCCTTCATACGGGCGCGCAGGTCCATCATTATCTTGCGGGGTGACAACTTCTTGCCGGTAATATTGGCCGGGCAAACCGATGTGCACCTTCCGCACTCGGTACAGGCCAGTGCATCAAAATAGTTCTTCCAGATCACATCCTGGGAATCCTTAACACCGAACCGCTCCGGCGTGGTTCCATCAGGCGCTGCCTGGAAGGCTGTATCGGGATTGAGCATCATCTTCACCTCCTTGGTTATGCTCTCCATGTTATCGAGTTTTCCCAGTGGCTCCAGCCTGGTAAGATAGACATTGGGCACCGACATGAAAACATGAAAGTGCTTCGAATAGGGAAGCATATTGGCAAAGATGAAGATCAGCACAATGTGCGCCCACCAGAATATCTCATGCCAGATATGCAATGCACCCGGCCCCATGCTTCCAAACAGCGGTGCCAGCAGCACCCCCACGGGATATACACCGGCAATCTGTCCTCCATGAACCTGATTGACAGCAATGTACGAGGCATTCATTCCCAGCAGCGACACCATCAGCAGCAGTATCATGGTAAGTGCTACTGCAGCATCGAGGTGTGAAATGTGCTTCATTTCAATCCCCTCGAAGCGGCGTATATGAAGAAACAACCTCCGGAAAAGGAAAACGACTATGGCGATGGCCACTATCAGGGCAAAAACATCGCCCGAGGCCATGATAATATCGTGTACCGGCCCCAGCACCTTAAGTGACCTTTCGGTTCCGGCAAGACCGTCAATAACCATCTCGATGCTTCCGATAAGTATTACGCAGAAGCCCCAGAATACAAGTGCGTGCAGCAAGCCCGATACCGGTTCCCTGAATATGCGGGTCTGGCCAAAGGCCACCTCAAGCATAACCCTGAAACGCTTACCGTGGTTTCTTACCGGAAACCCTTTCCTGGTGAGCATGAAATACCTGTAGATCCTTGTTGCAGTCCACGCAAAGAGAGCAATGGTAATGAGCAGAACAAGGGCAAAGATCAGTTGTCGGGTCATCAGTTTTATGTTTTGTGATCAATAACGTCCCGCCGCCGGTTGTGATGCGGGAGCCTATTTTCCTTTGGCAGCCTTCAAGGCCTCGACGAGCTTCGGCAGCACCTTTGCTGCATCGCCGGCAATGCCGTACTGTGCAGCTTCAAAAATCGGTGCACTCTTGTCGCTGTTGATAGCCACAATATACTTCGATGAGCTTACCCCTGCAAGGTGCTGGGTGGCTCCTGAAATACCCACCGCAATGTAAAGGTCGGGTGCAATTATCTTGCCGGTCTGGCCTGTATGCTCTTCGTGGGGTCTCCACCCTTCGTCGGAAACCGGTCGGGAACAGGCCGTCGCTCCGTCGAGGAGTTCGGCAAGCTCAACCAGCGGCCCCCAGTTGTCGGCCGATTTCATGCCCCTTCCGCCGGAAACCACAACCGATGCCTCTGTCAGCAGCACCCTGCCATCCTGTTTCTGAACGTTCAGAACCTCTGTTTTCACTGCCACAGCAGCTTTCGGAGTGTACGCGCTAATTGAGGGTGAAACCTTGCTTTCTGCAGTATCGAATGAGTTGGGGAGAAGGGTTATTACCTTCACCGCCGATTTAATTACCACGCGCGCATAGGCGTTGCCTGAGTATACTCTTTTATTAACCGTAAACGGACTGACCGACAGCGGCAGGCCTGCAACGCCGGCAGCAACACCGGCCTTAAGCCTTATTGCCACACCGGGTGCCAGTGCCTTGCCGGTGGTATTGCCTGCAATCAGAATAACTCCGGCCTGCACCGATTGAGCAACCTCGGCAAGCAGCGAGGCGTATGAACCGGTATCGAAAACAGCGTGGCTGTCGCCATTGACGGTGAGAACGACGGTGGCGCCATAATGTCCGAGTTTCTCAATCTCCCCGGCCGGCACATTTCCCACCGAAAGTGCAGTAACACCGCAGTTCATCATTTTTCCCAGCGCCGAAGCATAGGAAACGAGTTCGAAAACCGGCTTCCTGAATTTGCCTTCGCGGTTTTCTGCATATACTAGTATTGACATAGCTCTTTCTGTTGGTCGTTAAACTTAAATTACCTTGGCTTCGTTCTGGAGCAGCGCAATTAGTTCGGCCGCATTCTCGGGATCGACAAAACGGCATGCTGCCCGTGGCTTCGGCAGGTCAAATCCCACAACCTCGGTCAGCGGCTCAACGGCCACCGGCCCGAGTACCCTTATCTGCTTGGTCCGCGCCGTCATAATACCGCGCATGGAAGCTATCCTGGGTTCCTTCGCAATACCCTTCTGAACCACAGCAACAAATGGTGCAGGAACCGAAACCACCTCACGGCCGCCATCGGTTTCGCGGGTAATAACCGGCCTGCCCCCCTCAATCTTGAGCGACGAAACGGCCGATACCGCCGGTATGTCGAGCAATGCCGCCACCATGCCGCCAACGGTAGAACCGTTGAAGTCGCTCGACTCAATGCCGCACATTATTATGTCGTACGACTCCTTCTTCACCACCTCGGCCAGCTGACTGGCCACATAAAATGAGTCAGATGCCTGTGCGTTAACCCTTACGGCATCGTCGGCGCCGATTGCCAGGGCTTTGCGTATTGTGGGTTCGGCATCGGCACCCCCGACATGAGCCACTGTAACCGATTTAACACCTGTCGATGCATCATCTTTAAGTTCAAGGGATCGTGTGAGTGAAAGCTCATCCCACGGATTTATAACCCACTGTACACCAGTTGAATCAAACCTGCTGTTGTTGTCGGCAAACCTGATCTTCGTGGTGGTGTCGGGTACATTACTAATACAGACTAATATCTTCATTCTTTCCTTGGTTTTTGGGCGTACAAATATATAAAAAATGGTATTTCAAACAAGGATGATATAGCAGTTCTCGCTATGCGGTCGAAATTAACCTTCTGGCTTATGCGCTGTTTTAATGTAGGTTAGGCCGGCAAAACAGGGTGATTCAGGAGAAAATTCGAAGAGATTTCGGAGAATGGGGCATGGGGCAAGGGGCAAGGGAAATGGGTAATCGGTAATCGGTAATCGGTAATCGGTAATCGGTGATCGGTGATCGGTGCCGGCGTCCGGGAACTCTTACCTTAAACCCTTAGTCCCTTATACCTCCCCTACGCCCTTCCCGTTACGCCAGTTACGCCCTTTATGCCCGTTACGCCCTTTTTACCTACGCCATTAATTATTATCTTGCGCCGCGGCATTAAGCCCCATAATCAACACTCAAAATATTGAAAATCAACACCAAAGTATATGTTGCCATAGTTGTGGCTATGCTTTTCTGGAGTTTCTCGTTCGTATGGTTCAAGATGGCAAATGTTTTCTACCGCCCAATTACCATCGTATTTCTCAGGCTGGTAATAGCGGTGGCATTGCTGTCACTCTTTTTATGGCTCACGGGCGCTTTCAGGCGTATAACCATAAAGAAGGAGGACCGCAAATACTTTCTGCTTCTGGGCTTCCTCGAACCATTCCTTTACTTCCTTGGTGAGAGTTTCGGACTTACCTATGTCTCATCAACCACGGGGTCGGTTCTGATTTCCACCATACCTGTGTTTGCGGCCATCGGAGCCTGGTTGTTATTTGGCGAAAAGTTACGGCTGATAAACTACGCCGGAATCATTCTTTCATTCGCAGGTGTGCTAATATTCATTATAAACCCTGATGGTTCCCTGTCCTACAGCCTGCATGGATTACTTCTGATGTTGCTGGCTGTTTTGTCGGCCGTGGGTTATAATCTTACCCTTAAGCACCTGGCCGGAAATTACAATCCGGTTTTCATTGTAAATGTTCAGAATATAATCGGTCTGGTATTATTTCTTCCGCTTTTCCTGATTTTTGAACTGGATCATTTCATGGGGGTACAGCAC
>VGGM01000215.1 GCA_016868515.1 Bacteroidota bacterium
CTGAATTAGCTTATCTTTATCATGTGACCACCCCCGGGAAGAAAAGAACGATAGTGCTTACCGTTACAAGCGATCTTGTCCACGATCAGAGGATGATACGCATCTGCAACTCACTGACCATGTGCGGTTACAATGTATCGTTGATCGGACGCGTAACCCGTCGGTCTCCTCCTCTAAAACCAATGAACTTTAAACAGGAACGAATCAACTGCGTTTTCCAGAGCGGCCCCCTCTTTTACATGGCCTTCACCATCAGGCTATTCTTCAAATTGTTTTTTACCCGTGCCGATATACTTGTTGCATGCGATCTTGATACTATTATCCCCAACCGGTTCGTTGCCACATTAAGAAAAAAGATTCTGGTCTTCGATTCACATGAATACTTTACCGAAGTACCTGAACTTCAGGGACGCAGACTGGTTAAATGGTGCTGGGAGCTTGCAGGCAGATTGTCAGTACCGAAGGCTTCCGCCTGCTATACTGTTTCGGGTTTGCTTGCTGAAGAGCTGGGAGGGAAATACAACAAACCCTTTCAGGTTATCAGGAACCTGCCGGTAACCTCACCCGAGCCGGTTACTGCCAGTAAACCGGTTACCCCGGTGCTTATTTACCAGGGCAACCTTAACCCGGGCCGGGGCCTTGAGGAGTGCATCCTGGCACTGAATCACACCAATGTAAGATTTACAATTGCAGGCGACGGCCCCATAAAAGAAAGCCTTGAAAAGCTTGTTGAATCCCGGGGTCTTAATCAGAGGGTAATATTTACCGGGAAAGTCCCTCCCGAGTTGCTGAACAAGCTTACCCGTGATTCAGGAATCGGTATAAATATCCTCGACAGACACAGCAGAAGCTATTATCTTTCGCTGGCCAACAAGTTCTTCAATTATATACACTGTGGTGTGCCACAGGTATGTTCAGACTTTCCGGAGTACAGAAATATTAATAACCGGTGGGAAGTTGCAGTATTGTGCGATAACAACCCTGTCGCAATTGCAGAGGCAGTAAACAGGCTCATAAATGATCCAGACCTCTACCTGAGATTGAGGCAGAATTGCATCGAAGCCGCAAAGTACCTCTCCTGGCAGGCTGAAGAAAAAAAACTACTTGAGATATTTAATGGACTCTGAAAGAAAACTGCATATTGTATCGTTCGATAATCCGTGGCCACCCGATTATGGTGGGGCTATCGATGTTTTCTACAGGATCAGACAACTATATCTCGAGGGAATTTCCATAACACTCCATGCCTTTGAATATGGCCGCAAAGACACGGGCGAAACTGAAAAATACTGCAGCAGAATATTCTTTTACAAACGGAACCGGATGGTAAATCCGTTCTCTCCAAAGCCATACATTGTTGCATCAAGGATAAGCGGTGAGCTTACAGCCAACCTTCTGAAAGACAATGCCCCGATACTGTTTGAAGGTCTTCACACCTGCGGCATTCTTGCTCATCCTGCCTTTACTCAACGGAAGAAACTGGTGCGGATGCATAATGTGGAGCACGAGTACTACCGATCTCTGGCGCTAAGCGAACGCAACCTGTTCCGAAAGGCCTGGTTCCATGCTGAATCATTCAAGCTTAAAGGCTTTAACAATATTCTGAAGCATGCCGATACAGTAATTGCCATATCCTCTTCCGACTATGCAAAGCTCTCTGCAGTAAACCCTGATACCTGCGTGGCGGGACCATTCCATTCTTCATCAGAGCCAGCAGACAGGAAGGGTTGCGGAGAATTCGCGCTCTACCATGGTAAACTCTCGGTTCCGGAAAATGACCGGGCCGCCAGATTTATTGTCTCTGAAGTGGCACCCCTGACCGGTTTTCCGATAGTCATTGCAGGAAGCAGTCCTGGTGCACGGCTCAGACATGCCATAAAGGTTTGTCAGGGTGTGAGCCTCGTTGAAAACCCGGGTATTGCTGAACTTGATGAACTGATCTCCCTGGCTCATATTAACCTTCTGCCGGCTTTTCAGGAAACCGGCGTCAAACTGAAACTAATAAACTCCCTTTTCAGGGGAAGGCATGTGATTGCAAACAGAATGATGATAAACGGAACCGGATGCGAAGTGTTATGTCACATAGCCGGTACCGCATCAGAGTTTGCCCGGAATATCGACAGACTTGCCCGTATTGAATTTACTGATATCGATATTCAGCAACGGAAACCGCTGATTCAAGGCCTTTTCGACAACAAAACCAATGCCGCAGCCATTATCGAAAAAGCGGGAATCTGAACTCTGTGTCAGTTAAGCAACCCAATACTGAGCTTCTTTTCAGCATTGTTGAATTCACAATAACCTGTTGGTGAGACATAAACCTGTCCCTCAGTAAACGACCATCTTAGAAAATCAAAAAGCAGCGGGTCATCAGGCTTGCCATTCGATACCAGGCACAACTTACGGCACAGGCTGTGAGGGTATAACCCCAGATATATTGATCGGTGGATCTTTTCAAGGGTTTCATAAGGCTGATCGGTACTGCTGACCTTCCTGTCGAAATCAAGGTCGATCGGCACAACCTGAATGCTTTCCGTTCTCTGCCTGGTTACATTGTTGTAGGCATAATTCAGATTACAATACCCAATCGAATTCCTGTCTGCCTGTACGCTTTATATCATCTCCAGATCACCTGAAACATGGATCCCTTTGAGATTTTCCTGGGTTGTGAAAAGAAATCCCGCCCATAGTGCGGCCGCTCCGGAAACGTCACCACGGGTAAAAATGGTTATCTTATCACTTGAACCGGCACCGACGAGATCTCCCCATGTCAATTCATTATCACCTGCGTAAAGGAGCGACAATGATTTCGGATCGATTCCCTTTTCCATAATAACCGGCAGTAATGGATTCTCGCGGTTAACTATCAGCACAACAGCATCCTTGGCTATGGGGATTGAGTAAAAGCCGGCCGCCCTTTCCTCGTCGGTCAGCATACGCGATACCATGGCCAGATGAATATGACCGTTAGAGATTTGTTCCAGGCCGGCTCCCGTTCCGGTGGTTGCAAACTCAAACTCCACTTCCGGGTTTTTCTCCTGATAACCTTTTGCAATCGCCTGGGCAAGAGGCGAAAGAGCATACGCCCCGCTTATCGAAATCTTTCCTGACAGGTTTAAGCTGCCGGGAGCAGCTTTGTCATCGCCGGTCTGACTATCATTGCCGCGGGGAGCGCAGCCGGCTATGATAACTATCACTGTTAGCAGGAAAATAAAACGGATGTTTGCCATTTTTCCTTTAAAGTTACAGAAAAAAAATAAAAAAGAAAAGAAAACGACTTAACGCCAAATGTGCAGCGTTAACCTCTCATTGCTGTCTTTAAACTGCGAACGGTTCTTTTAAAAAAAACTATAACAGGACGAAATAATGGACTTAAAGGATTTAACCATGAAACGATATGGACTTCTTCTGATTACAATACTTATGATGGCTCCTGCATCAATGGATGCACAACTTGGAAGAACTGTCTATGCCCGGGGTGCGGTTACCACAACCGACCGTCAGGCAGGCAGTTTTCATTCAATCATGGTGAGCTCGGGTATTGATGTACTCCTTACAGTGGGTGATAAGGAAAGCATAAGGGTTGAAGCTGATGAAAACCTTCATGAGTATATTCTCACCGATCTTCAGAATGGAGTACTTCATGTTTACTCCAGAGTGAATATCAGGAATGCCAAATCACGAAAGGTTTTTCTCACAATGAGTGAGGTAAAGTCTGTTACTACATCAAGTGCAGGTGATGTAACTGGTTTAACCCCTGTTGTTTCCGACTTTCTTGAATTGTCAACCAGCAGCGCAGGTAATATAAACCTGGAGGTCAAGGCACTGGATATTAAAGCAACAACCAGCAGTTCAGGTGATATAACCCTGAGGGGTTCCGCCGGAAAAATTACCGCCAGCCTCAGCAGTGCAGGCGACCTGAAAGCACTCGACCTGACAGTGAAAGAGGCCGATATCACAGCATCGAGCGCAGGTGATGCAAGAATAACTGTAACCGAACGATTAAGGGCAAGGGCTTCTAGCGCAGGTGATATCCTTTACAGGGGAGACCCCAAATATGTTGATGCTCAGTCTTCAAGCGCCGGTTCCGTAAGAGCCTTCTGATCACTA
>VGGM01000216.1 GCA_016868515.1 Bacteroidota bacterium
AGACAGGAAAAACCTGGGTGCTTAAGAAACTGGGGCGCGACCACTTCGATGATGTGGCCTACTTCAACTTTGAGAAACAGCCTGAACTAAGGCAGTTTTTCGAAGTTACGAAAGACCCGCGCAGGATTATCGAAAACCTGACGTTACTCCATGGGAGACCTGTTACCGAAGGCAGGTGCCTGATAATATTCGATGAGATACAGGAATGCAATGCGGCTTTAAACTCCCTTAAATATTTCTGCGAAGAGGCCCCCGGCTATTGCATCGCCTGTGCAGGTTCCTTACTGGGCGTGACACTGAGCAGGGGAGAATCATTCCCTGTCGGAAAGGTCGACCTTCTTCATATGTACCCTTTAACCTTTAGCGAGTTTCTCAGTGAAGCCTCGCCCGAACTATGGAACTATCTTAACAGTATCAAGGCTGTTGAACCTATCCCCGCAATATTCTTCTCGCAGTTATCTGATAAGTTGAAAAGCTACTTCCTGACAGGGGGCATGCCTGAGGCAGCTGTATCACTCATTAAAGATCATGATATCGGACAAACCCAAACCATTCTCGAAAATATCCTAAATGCATACAGGCTCGATTTCTCAAAACATGTTGACGCCCGGAGTATTCCCAGAATAAACCACATCTACACGGCATTGCCTTCTCAACTGGCCAGGGAAAACCGTAAATTCCTGTATCAGGTTGTGAAACCCGGAGCAAGGGCAAGAGAATACGAAGACTCACTTCTCTGGCTTATAAATGCCGGATTGGTCTATCGTGTCTGGTGCATTACCAAACCCGCCATCCCGCTGTCAGCATACACCGATCTCGGAGCATTCAAAATATATCTTTCTGATGTGGGATTGCTTCGCAGACTCTCACAGCTCGACCCGGTAGCTATCAGGGAAGGCAACAGGCTGTTTACCGAGTTCAGGGGTGCCCTTACAGAGAACTACATCCTTACGTCGCTCATTACACAGTTCGATGGAATTCCATATTACTGGAAATCGGGGAACAAGGCGGAGGTAGACTTCGTTTTTCAGCATCAGAACAAGATAGTGCCTGCTGAGGTTAAATCAGATGAAAACGTAAGAAGTAAAAGCCTTGCCTGGTACAGAAAGGAGTTTAATCCGCCACTGACCATCCGCTATTCAATGAAAAACCTGAGCTATACCGATGGTCTGCTGAGCATCCCCCTGTTTATGGCCGATCAGACCTCCGGGTTAATAGCCCTTGCCGGGAGGCCTGAAGGCCAATAGCCTTGATATTGCTTATTAACTAAGATCTTTACTTGTTGCCTTATGATTGAACTGCACAATATTGAAAAATCGTTTCCCCTCCGCGGGAAGGTCCTCGACCAACTCTCATTCACCGCCCCCGCCGGACGGTCAATCGCCATCATGGGCCCCTCCGGCTCCGGCAAAACAACCCTCCTCAACATCATTGGCCTGCTCGAGCGCCCCGGCTCAGGCACCATCAGCTTCCGCGGCTCCGACATCACCACCCTCACCCCCGACCGTGCCGCCGCATGGCGCAACGCCAACACCGGCTTTATCTTCCAGGAACACCTCCTGCTGCCGCACCTCACCATCGGCGAAAACATCAGGCTCCCCTTCCTTGCAGGCAAAATATCGTCCCAATCGCTCTCTTCTTCGGAGGAACACATTGCAATCCTTGCCGAAAGAACCGGCATTGCGCAGATAATGAGCAAGTTCCCCTTCCAGGTATCGGGTGGTGAGGCCCAGAGGGCTGCCTTCGTCAGGGCCCTCGCCAACAGGCCGGCCCTGCTGCTGGCCGACGAACCCACCGGCTCGCTCGACCGTGCCAACGCCGACACTCTCGCCCAACTGCTGGCTCAGCTAAGCCGCGAGAACGGCTCAACCCTTATTGTGGTTACACACTCCGAACGCCTTGCAGCCGCCATGGACGAAAGCTATGAACTTACCGACGGTCACCTTACAGCCGCCAAACGATGAAGCTCTCCGTCCGCCATATAATAATACGATCGGTGCTGTGGCACCGCGGCGCCACTATCACCCTTCTGATGGTGACAGCCCTCATCGCCGCAGTAATAACGGCTTCACTGCTCGCCGGCTATTCGGTGCGACAGACGCTGGCAGCCAGCACCACCGCCCGCCTCAACGGCGGCGCCGTGATGATCAGCGCCGGACTCCGTTACTCCGACCGCGAACTGGCAACACACCTCCTCGAAAAAACCGGTGTTGAGGTGGCTCCCCTTATGGAGCTTAACGGCAGTGTCAGCTCATTCGGCGGCGCCGCAGAGGTTAACGGTGCCAAAATATGGGGCGTCGATTCATCCTTCTTTCTTATCGGCGGCGCCCCCGCCGGCGAAGCGCCCGGCCGCGGTGAGGTGATACTCAACTCACGACTCGCACAAACCCTTAAGGTGGCCGAAGGCGGGAGCCTAATACTCAGGTTCGCCGCCCCCTCCGACCTCCCCCGCAACACCCCGTTTGCCCCTGCAAAGGAGGAGAGCGAAGGCTCCCTCTTCCTCACCGTCAGAAAGATTGTCAGCGTTGAAAACTATGGTCTCTTCAACCCCTCCATCAGCCAGGTGGTGCCCTACAATGCATTCATCAGCGCCGATGAACTTAACCAGTTCCTCGAAGGGAGGAAAAAGGCAAACCGGTTCCTGTTCCGCCAGGCCAACGGCCTCACCCCTCAAGCCGCCGGAGAGGCACTGGCCGCTATTTCGCTTCCCGGCAAACACTCGCTGCGCATCCGCACGGTTCCCGCAACAGGCGAAACAGAGATCGTATCCGACCGTATCTTTATCGACACCGAAATAGCCGGTAATCTAACCGCAGCCCTGCCCGGTGCCCGTCCGGTTATTACATACCTCGCCAATGCCATCACCTCAGCCTCCGGCTCAACTCCCTACTCATTCGTGGCTGCCCTCACCGGCATTACCGATACCATCCTGAAGAGTCCGTACGATATTGCTGTAAATGAATGGCTTGCCGATGACATTAAATGCGCTGCCGGCGACTCCATTACGCTCACTTACTATCTCAGCGGAACCGACAACCGCCTTACCGAGGCCACCGCCCGATTCAGGGTGGCAGCCGTGGTTCCCCTTAAAGGGGTGTGGCGCGATTCGCTCCTTATGCCCGCTTTTCCCGGAATAACAGGCTCACGCAGCTGCACCGACTGGGACGCCGGAATACCGCTCGACATGAAACGGATACGCGATAAGGACGAGGAGTACTGGTTCAGTTACGAGGGAACACCAAAGGCCTTTATACGCTACGAAACCGGAGCAGCCCTCTGGGGCAACCAGTTCGGCCCGGCAACTTCAATACGCATGGGGCATGGAGTCAGCCTTCGCATAGCTACGGCTGACAAGGCATGGGGCATGGATAATGCTGCTTCGCAGCGCATGCATAGCGAAGCGGTGTCCCGTGCCGAAGGTCGGGAGGGCTCAGTGCTCAGTGCTCAGGGTATTGCTGCGGGCACGTTCGGATTTACAGTAAACGACCTGCTCAGCGATGGCCTGCGTGCCGCCTCGTCGGGTGTCGATTTCAGCACCCTGTTCCTCGCACTCAGCTTCTTTATCATAGGGGCAGCGCTGGTGCTGCTGATAATGATAACCGATAATCACCTCCGCAGCCGCGAGGGTGAAATGGCTGCCTACAGCGCTCTCGGATTCACTACCGGCCGGATAAGAAACATTTTCCTGGGAGAAGCACTTATCCCCCTGACTGCCGGGGCAATCACCGGCACCGCAGCCGGAATACTCTTCAACACACTGATAATAAGTGCACTGAACTCGGTCTGGATAGATGCCGTGCAGACCGATACCCTTATGCCTTATACCGGGCTAATGCCTCTTGTTACCGGTGCCGTTGCCACTCTTCTCGTGGCTCTGGCAGCTGTAATCATCCGCGTAAGATTCTTCCTCCGTCAGCTAAACCTGTCGGTAAGAATGAGATCGGTGCCCGACGGTCGGCTGGCCGGTATCCTGCTCTGGCCGGCAGCCACTATTATGGCTGCAATACTCCTGCTGATACTGTTCAGCGGAGCTGATAAAATTATGCTCCACTTCGCCGGGGGCATGCTGCTGTTCACACTGCTGATACTGCTCTTCAGACGGA
>VGGM01000217.1 GCA_016868515.1 Bacteroidota bacterium
TCATTTCGCGTTTCTCATCACTGGTTATGTACTCAACGGTTATGTCGGGATTGATATGCCAGTGGATGCCTTCCTCAAGGCCTTTCGGACTGTAAGCCGCACCAATTTTCATATTCAGCCCTATGTCCCACTCGGTGTTGTTCTCGTCGGCCAGGAACCTCTTCTCGAGCCTCATCTTGTGGGCATAGTGCTTTTCAGGCCAGTGGCAAATTTCGCAAGTCTCTCTGGCCGGGCGCAGGTTCTCGATTGGGGTGGGAATAGGCCTGGGGTAGATATCCATCGCTGTAGCATAAACCTGGTATAGTCCCGACATTTTCGACTTTACATACCAGGTGGCCCCGGTTCCCACATGGCATTCAACGCAGGTTACCCTGGCATGGGGCGAGTTCTGGTACGCAACGTACTCGGGCTCCATAACCCTGTGGCACATGGTGCCGCAAAACTCAACCGTTTCGGTGTAGTGAAAGGCCTGGTAACTGCCGATGGCCGAAAGGAGCAGGAAGACCACACTGCCGGCAGAGAAGATAAACAGGGCATTGCGGTTTTTCGGTTCATTGAAGTCAATACGGGGCCAGGGTTTTTCGGGAACCGCTTCGCCCCTGCGGAAACGCCTTACCTTGCGCCACATGCCGATGGGAATTAGGATCAGCCCCAGCACCAGGAAAACCGGCAATACCATGTAGGTGAGCAACCCGAGATAGGCCCCCTCACCGTCAAAAAAGAATGAAATGCCAGTGAAGAAAAGCATGAGGAACAGGCTGATGGCGGCTATGATTGCGCCGATGGCTGTTAACCAGTTATATACTGAGCTTGGAAGTTTCATGCCGGTCAGGGTTTTGTTTCTCTAAATATAGGTCTATTCCTGGTGCAGGTGCCCTGCATTACTGGTGATAATAATCACTCCGGGCGTTGATATAGAGTAACCGCCCTGCTCTTTGATGTCAATTGCGTGGCCGGTTTTTATTAATAGTCGCTCTTTTCTTACCTTTGGCACGAAACCTTACTGCGCTATGAACGACAATTCGAGATACTCAGGCCGCGGCGTTTCGGCCTCGAAAGAGGATGTGCACAAGGCCATTTCCGGCGTCAGCAGGGGACTGTTTCCGGCTGCATTCTGCAAGGTTGTGCCCGACTACCTCGGCGGCGACCCCGAATATTGCAACATAATGCATGCCGACGGTGCTGGAACCAAGGCTTCGCTGGCCTATATCTACTGGCGCGAAACTGGCGACCTTTCGGTGTGGAAGGGAATAGCGCACGATGCCATAGTAATGAACACCGACGACCTGCTGTGTGTGGGCGCATTCGAAAATATACTTCTCTCTTCCACCATTGGCCGTAACAAAAACCTTATTCCCGGCGAGGTTATCTCGGCTTGTATTGAGGGAACCGAGGCCGTACTGGAGGAACTCCGCAGCCTGGGAATGGGAATCTGGTCGACAGGCGGTGAAACGGCCGATGTTGGCGATCTGGTGAGGACAATCATAGTCGACTCGACAGTTACCGCACGCATGAAACGGTCGGATGTCATTTCTAACCACAATATCTCGCCGGGCGACGTAATTGTGGGGCTGGCCTCATACGGGCAGTCTTCATGGGAGAGAGAGTACAACTCGGGCATAGGAAGCAACGGGCTTACATCAGCCCGCCACGATATGTTTGCCGGCTATCTCGCCAAAGCTTTTCCCGAAAGTTTCGACCCCATGGTTCCCGAAAAACTTGTTTATACAGGCAGGTACAGGCTTACCGACACGGTTGAAGAGACTGACACGGATGCCGGAAGGCTGGTGCTTTCACCCACTAGGACCTACGCACCTGTGATAATTCCGGTGCTAAGGAAGATGCGCGGCCATATTCACGGAATGGTCCACTGCTCGGGAGGAGCACAAACCAAGGTGCTGAATTTTATCGAAGGCATTCACGTGGTTAAGGATAATCTTTTCCCGGTACCTCCACTGTTCCGGATAATACAGGAGCAGTCGGGAACGCCGTGGCAGGAGATGTACCGCGTTTTTAACATGGGGCACAGGTTCGAAATATACACGACCACTGAGGCCGCCAACCCGATTATTGAAATTGCAGAATCGCTGGGGGTTGGTGCCAGAATTATCGGACGATGCGAGGCAGCACCGTCAAAAAAACTCACCATCAGGTCGGAATACGGAGAGTTTGAATATTGAGGGTTGCTGGCTTCGCCCTCCGTAGCCTTGGCGAAGGAGGGTTGCTGGTTAAAAAAATGGCGTGATGACGTAATGACATAAATGGTGTTGAACTTAAGCAATGTAACAATCATATAATTAATAATATAAATCACAAATCTGAAATCTGAAATCGTTAATCAGATATCAGATATCAGATATCCCTGTACCCTGAACCCCTATTTATAGTCTGTTCTGAGCACCCTGAATTCAGTGCGCCTGTTAATCTGGTGGGCAATCTCCTTCTGCTCCTCACTGGGTAGTGAATTGATATACTGCTCGGTAAGAGTGATACCGGCCCTGAGGAACGGATACTGCGATTCTATTTCAGCATCGACGATTTTTGGTGATGATTCACCATATCCCTTAGCCGATAGTCTGGCCGGATCGATTCCCTTTTCAATGAGATAATCTACCACCGATTGTGCCCTCTGCTGTGAAAGACCCATGTTGAACTCCTCGGTATCGCGTGAGTCGGTATGCGACATCAGTTCAATTGTAATGTTGGGGTTGTCATTCAGCGTCTCTGTAAGCTTGTCGAGTGAAACCATCGACTCGGGCCTGAGATCCCACTTTCCGAAATCGTAGAAGATATTGGGCAGTTCAATCGGCTTGTCGATGGGGGTCATAAGTATTGTAGCAAGAAAGTCGCGACTCTTCTCCTGTCCACGTGTGGTTTCGCGGGCTTTGCCGTTAAGGTACCCCTCCTTCGACGACAGGAAGATATAATCGACATTCGGCCTGAGCGAAAATTTAAAATCACCGTTATTGCCCGTTGTAGCCTGAAGGTTCGTTCCATCGCTGCCAATAAGCTGTACTACCGAACCGTTTACCGGGGTGCCTGTCTTCTCATCCTTTACAAGGCCGGTAATTGAGAACCTGAGCGGAGGCATTTCGAATGAATAGAGCTCATCATTACCTCTTCCCTTGCGTGTTGAGCTGAAAATCCCTTTCTCTGCGTCACGTTCGAAAACAATACCGAAATCATCGGCCGGACTGTTTACAGGCGGACGCATGTTGGTAACTGCCCAGCGGCCGTCGGGTTGTGGCAGTGCCCTGAAAATATCAAGTCCGCCCATTCCGGGATGACCGTCTGATGAAAAGTAGAGTACCCCGTCTTCACGCATATAGGGAAATAGTTCATCACCCCTGGTATTGATGTCGGTTCCCAGATTCACCGGTTTCGACCAGTTGTCCTTTATGGTGGCCCTGGCAACATAGTAAATATCCTTCCCCCCGTAGCCACCGGCAATGTCTGAAACAAAATAGAGGGTCAGTCCGTCAGGCGATATTGCCGGATGTGCTGCCACAAGCGAATCGCCAAGCAGCATGAGGTTCTTCGGTTCTGACCACGAGGCTCCGCTCTTTTGTGAAACCATTATTACGCAACCCTTCTCCTCCCGCTTTCCTACATCACACCTGGTGAAATAGAGCTCGCGGTAGTCAAATGAGACAGAGGGGGTTCCCTCTTCTGCCTCAGTATTAATCACTTCAATGGGTACCGGGACACTCCATTTACCCTTCTTGTCGAGCCTGCTTTCGAATATATCGGTAAAACCCTGCCCCGTGGCTCCGTGTTTCCTGTTACCGGCAGCATCGGCTCTTGAAGAGGTGAAGTACACATGGCCGTGATCATCGCGGGCAAAGGCAGGACTGAAATCGGATTCCCTGGAGTTAAGGTCTTTAATATCCTCAATAATATAGGCCTCGGGGTTGGCTGTCCATTCCAGCGCAAGTTCACATGACCTGAGCCCCAGGTCGGCCCTGGCATCATTCGGAACCATCTCCCTGTACTTCCTGAACTCATCAACAGCCATCTCATATTTACCGTTCTTCTTCAGTGTTTCAGCAAGCCAGTACTGAGCCTCGGGAGTTACACCCTGCGTTCTGA
>VGGM01000218.1 GCA_016868515.1 Bacteroidota bacterium
TGCTTGAAATAGCAATTAACGGGGCAAATCTGAGCGAACTTTTCAGCCTTGAACCTGGTTCGGTGGTAAGGATCACCACAGGTGCCGAAGCAAAGGGAGGAACCGGACTATTTACCTGAAAAATAAAATGACTGAGGACAAAAGATTAACAGAATTCAAGAGATTGCTCGATATAATGGACGAGCTCAGGGAGAAATGTCCGTGGGACAGGGAACAGACCAATGAATCCCTGAGAAAGCTCACAATTGAAGAGACTTACGAACTGGCCGATGCAATCCTCGAAAACAGTAATGATGATATAAAAAAGGAACTCGGAGACCTTTTGCTCCACCTGGTATTCTATGCCCGAATAGGAAAGGAAAAGGGAGCATTCGACATTGCCGATGTACTTAAGGGAATAAACGAGAAGCTGATATACCGGCACCCTCACGTCTTCGGAAATGTTAAGGTAAATGGTGCAACCGAGGTTATCCAGAACTGGGAACAGCTTAAAATGAGCGAGAATGAAGACTATAAACCGGTTCTGTCGGGCGTTCCGAAATCACTGCCTGCAATGGTTAAGGCCACCAGAATTCAGGAAAAGGTACGGGGTGTAGGATTCGACTGGGATGTAAGGGAACAGATATGGGACAAAGTAGATGAAGAGCTGAATGAGCTAAAACAGGAGATAGAAAAAGGTGACAGGAAGAAAACTGAAAGTGAATTCGGCGACCTCTTCTTCTCTGTAATCAATGCTGCAAGACTTTATGATGTAGATCCCGAAACAGCCCTTGAACGCACCAACAGAAAATTCATCAGACGATTCCGGTATCTTGAAAGTGAAACAATCAGGAAAGGGAGGTCATTGCATGACATGAGCCTCGATGAGATGAACCGCATATGGGAACAGGCCAAAGGATCGGCCGATTAATCCTTCCGTTGCTCCTCGCGATAGCTAAGCAACTGATATACAATGCGAGCAGCCATAAAGTCAGGTGCCCTGTTGGAGCCATTCGGACACAATTCAACCACATCGAAACCGGCAATGTTGCGGGAATTTATGACCCGCCTCAGGAAATTCATTATCTCCCGGTAAGGCGGCCCGCCTGGTTCGGGTGTCCCCGTTGAAGGCATAATACCGGGGTCAAATCCGTCAAGATCAATTGTTATGTAAACATTTTCGGTCAGCAATGCCAAAGCATTATCGTACAATGCTTTATCATTCCAGATTTCATGAGCGCAGAACATCCTGCCCCTGTCAGCCAAAGGAAGCTCCTCAAGGCTCATGCTCCTTATCCCCACCTGTACTACCGGAGCCAACTCACGAGCCCTTGCCATCACACAGGCATGATTAAACCTGGAGCCCATATATTCGTCTCTCAGGTCGGCATGAGCATCAATCTGCAGCACCGAGAGGTTGCTGAACCGCGCAGCAGCGGCCTGAATAGCCCCTATGCTTACCGAATGTTCACCACCAAGGACAACGGGGAACCTTCCTTCACCGTAAAGCGATGAGCATATTGATCTTACCGCATCGGCCATGGCTTCCGGAGAACTGCTTTCCATAACCGGGGCGAGAGTAAATATCCCTCGCCGGTGAGCCTCGGTTCCGGTTTCAATGTCAAAAAATTCAAGGTTGTATGAAGCATCAAGTATAGCCTCCGGACCTTTATCTGACCCTTTCATGTAAGTGCTTGTACCATCATAAGGAACCGGCACTATTACTATCTCCGACTCATCGTAGGAGTAATTCAGCTCTGAACCTCCGAAATTTATCATTCCAACTGGGTTTTACCGCATCAAAAATAGTATAAATAGGGCTTAGGCCAAATAATGGCATCGGTTGGTTAACTGAAGTGTACTATTTTCTAATTTTGGTCCGGACCAAAGAGAACTGAAGGCAAATGCCGGGAAGAAACCTCATTCTGTTATTAAATCTGTCAGCCATATTGCTCCTCACGTATGAATCTGTCGGGCAGACAGCAGTTCAGGCAGTCAAAGGTATTGTTGTTGATTCCGAGTCAAAAGCTCCGCTTGGGGGGGCAGAAATCATTGCAGGTTCCGGAAACGAATTAACCGGCACTTTATCAGGCCCTGATGGAAGGTTCAGGTTGGTAACTGCCGTTGGACGTATTACCGTAACGGTACGCTATATGGGCTATAACGACTTAATAATTAGAGACATTCTTGTTTCAACAGGTAGAGAAATAGATATTGTTGCAGAACTGAGCGAAAAGGTCACCACAACCGGAGAGGTACTTGTCACTGCCGGCAAACGGAACTTTTCTTCTGATAACCACATGGCATCGGTTAGTGCACGCAGCATAAGGGTTGACGATGCACTGAGGTTTGCCGGCGGGTATTATGATCCTTCAAGGATGATCACTGCGTTTTCCGGAGTATCAACAGCCAACAGTGACCAGAGCAACGAACTCGTTATCAGAGGCAACTCTTCCAGAGGTCTTCTTTGGCGGCTTGAGGGAGTGGAGATACCAAACCCGAATCACTTTTCCACTGGCCAGGGCGGCAGTGGCGGAGCGTATTCGGCGATCACATCCAATGCCCTCTCGGGTTTTGATTTTTATACCGGAGCTTTCCCGTCAGAATTCGGAAATGCTGTTTCGGGTGTAATGGACCTTGAGCTCAGAAACGGAAATTCCGATAAAAGTGAGTTTGCTTTCCAGACCGGCATGATCGGTGCTGAAGTGTCGGCTGAGGGCCCCTTCTCCGGGAATTCGGCTGCTTCGTTTCTGTTTGATGCCAGGTATGTCGATTTCGGGTTATTGATGGCCCTGGGATTCTTTGATCTGGGTAATTCAAATATTACACCCAAAACCTTTGATGCAGTCACCAATATTCATATTCCAGCACGACGAGCCGGCAACTTCAGCTTTTTTGCGATGTATGCCGTAAGTAACGTGGGAAAAACGGCATTAAAGGATCCTGATGAATGGACACTTTCCTCTGACGGATGGGAAGAGAATGAAACTGAAGAAATAATGGCAGCGGGTGTCAAACATTCTGTTTCAATGCCCAACCGTAAAACCTATCTCCGAACTACTGTGGCATTTACCAGTCACCGGGATGCTTACTATGAGGGATTGCTCGACACGGTTTCTCTCAGCTTACGAAAGAGTTATGAATACAGCTACAACTACCCGTCACTGAAACTGGCCGGAATGATAAATCATAAATTCAACGCCTCATCCAGCCTCAGGGCAGGTATAAATCATAGCATTCTTGCAGGCAATATGCTTTGGTACAGGTCTGGTGATACACCTATACCTGATACAATAGTTGATGCTTCTGCCATCACTCGGCTGACCCAGGTTTACGGGCAGTATAGGCTGATGATGAACAACTCATTTACAATCAACACGGGGTTCCATCTCATGCATTTTGCCCAGAACAGCCAGACGGTACTTGAACCGCGTATGGGACTTAAGTACAATCTGACCGACAGGATCCGTTTCAGCGCCGGACTGGGTCTGCATAGCAGAACAGAATCGCTGGCGGTTTACAATACAGGCATCAGGCAGGCTGACAACACGAGAGTAACTCTAAACAGCCGGATTGGCATGACCCGATCGGCCCAGCTTGCCATGGGATTCGAGCTTGACCTTTCAGAAGATGTACTTATGCGGCTGGAATGGTATCATCAGTACCTTTACCAGGTTCCGGTAATTAACCGGCCCAGTTCAACATACTCATTGCTTAACATCGCCCAGGGTCTTCCGGATTCGGAGCTTGAGAACACGGGAGAAGGAAAAAACAAGGGTGTGGAGATCACTGTCGAAAAGTCGTTCACCCGCCATTATTATGTCCTGGCCACCGCCTCGTTCTTCGATTCCAGATACAAGCCTGGCGATAATCGCTGGCATCCTACATACTATAACAACAAAAGCGTAATCAACATACTGGCAGGCAAGGACTTCAGTGTCGGGAATGAGGGAAGGAATCTCCTCGGGATCAACCTGAGATGCCACTACAGGGGAGGGTATCGTTATACTCCTGTTGATTACGCCCGGTCAATTCTTCAGAAAAGAGTTGTTTACCTTGCCGCAAGAACCTACGACGAAAGCCTCCCGGGTTTCTTCAG
>VGGM01000219.1 GCA_016868515.1 Bacteroidota bacterium
ATTCAATAATGGGTGACTCTACCGGTGCTGCTGTCATTTTCGGAGCCACCGGCGGCGTAATGGAAGCTGCTCTTCGTACCGCCTACGAAATCGTTACCGGCAGAGAGGTCCCGTTTAAAAACCTCAATATTACTCCGGTTCGCGGACTCGAAGGGGTTAAGGAGGCATCTGTTAAGATTGAAGGTTGTACCGGCGACTGGAAATTTCTCGAGGGAGCCGTACTTAAAGTCGCCATCGCTAACGGCCTTACCAATGCCAACAAGGTTATGAAGTCCATACGCGACGGTAAGGCCTCCTACCACTTCGTCGAAATCATGGCATGTCCCGGCGGTTGTATCGGAGGCGGCGGCCAGCCTATTCCAACCAACCAGGAAATTAGACAGAAAAGGGTGGATGCCATCTACAGCGAAGATGAGCATATGACCCTCAGAAAGTCACATGAGAATCCGGAAGTGGTCGCAATCTATAAGGATTTCCTTGGAAAACCGAACAGCCATAAAGCACACGAATTGCTTCACACTCACTACGTTGTAAGGGAATCATACTAAACCCCGCTTCATCTGAATATTAACGGGAGCAATCCATAGCGGATGCTCCCGTTTCTCTTTTACGCCCATTACGCCATTACGCCATTATTCTCTTTAACACCCACGCCATATTCTCCCCAAGGATACGCATGGTCCTCATCCCCTCCTCGTCGTTCAGAACCTCGCCCTTTTCCCTCCCTATGCCAATATTCCAGTATGATGAGCCTGGAACAATCATCTCATTTATCAAAAAAAAGTGGTTTATCGAATCGAAAGTGTGTATAGCTCCGGCCCGCCTTACCGCCACCACGGCTGCACCCACCTTTCGCCTGAATATGTTACCGGCAGCGCGGCCTGCGTAACCGGCCACATCCATCAGTGCCTTTACCTCTGGCGTCACATCGGAAAAGTACACCGGCGAACCAATTATTATGCCGTCGGCCTTCTTCATTTTGCCAATCAGCCTGTTCAGTACCTCATTGTTCTTATGGCAGAACCCGTCCTTTTTCTTCTTGCACTTCATACATGCCACACAGCCTCTTACATCTTGGCCGCCAAGCTGGAAGAACCCGGTTTTGATGCCGTTCTCCGATAGAACTTTCAGTACTTCCCTGATCAGTATCGAGGTGTTGCCATCCTTGCGGGGACTCCCGTTTATTCCTATTACTCTCATTTACACCTCCCCGGCAGGTTCATCTTCCCTCGCCTTTGCGTTGAAGTAGAGTATGTAGCTGAATATGGGGAATACGGGCATGAGCAGCGCATTGAGGGCAGCTGAGAATATTAGGTAGACCGGACTCCTGACCATCTCAAGCAGGTGGCCTGCCTCTTCCGGATTGGCCATGGTCTTGAGAAATGAACCTGCAAATGGTATCAGCGACAAACCCGATATTACCATTGAAATTATCATCAGCATAACGAATACCACGGCGGTCCAGCCAATGTTCGGCCAGAAGTGCCTGTGAAGCAGCCTGAATGAACGTACTATGGCGTTAGTAATATCATTGCCTTCATTAATCAGCAGCGGTAGAATGAATGAATAGAGGGCTCCGAGCCATATGAGGGCAAAGAAAATACCTATGATGAGTACAATAAGTCCAGCTATCAGAGAGATAGTGGCAAAAGGGATGAATAAAACGATAATGATCGACGCCGTGAGCATGTACCTGAACGACTGCCCTATCAGTCCGGCATAGTTCACGCTTCCCTGTGCACACCGGTAAACGTACAGGCTCAGGAACACAGCTCCGTAAATGGAAATAATGACTACCGGTATCATCATTTTAATGTAACTCCTGAAGAACTCCATCAGAGCCTCCATGTCTTCCTCAGCAGCCATTTCCATAATCGCACCTGTATCGAGTGAAAGAGTAAACCATGTTACTGCCACCGAGAATACAAATGAAATAATGAATAGAGGCGCAAAATGTGCCTTGTAGAAACCCCACAGGTTTTCCATAAGGCTGTCGAGTGTATGCTTGCGGTAAAGCGGGTGTGTTTTGTAATCGCTCATCTTAACCTCTCTTTTTTTTATATTATACAAAGATAATCAGTTATGGTTTCAATGACAACAAGCCATGGTCAGCCTATGATCTCAAGTATCTGGCTGATATCCATATCCCTTAGCGGGTTGTTGCTGCATATAAACGTTTCTGCAATCTTCGATTTTCTCTCCTGAAGTGTAATAATCTTCTCCTCAATGGTCTCGGCTGTAATATACCTGAAGACAAATACATTCTTGTCCTGGCCAATCCTGTGGGCCCTGTTAAGCGCCTGCATTTCGGCCGCCGGATTCCACCACGGATCAAGAATGAAAACGTAGTCGGCTGCTGTAAGGTTCAGACCCACACCACCAGCCTTGAGCGAAATAAGGAATACCTTCTTCGCCGCATCGGTCTGGAAACTGTTAACAACCTCCTCACGGTTTACTGTGGTTCCGGTAAGCATCGAAAAACCTATGCCTTCTTTTGAAAGAGCCTCGGCATATAATCTTAAATGTTTAACAAACGAGCTGAATATCAGTATTTTATGACCTTCTGTTGTAACACTTTTTACGTCATGCAATACAATGTCAAACTTTCCCGAGCCTTCGAAGTAGTCATCCATTGCCATTACCGGATGATTGGCAATCTGCCTGAGCTTCATAAGCCCCTGAAGGACAATTATTGCCTGATTCTCATCTCCCGCGTTCCCGTCGGCCCCCAGGATGCTGTTCCTTATGGCCGACTTTTCGCGCTCGTATACCGAAGCCTGCTCGTCGGTCATATCACAGTATACCTTCTGTTCCCACACAGGTGGCAGTTCACTTGCCACCATCCCCTTGGTGCGTCTCAGAATGAACGGCTTTATTATCGCCTTCAGTTTCTCCTCCTGCCGCTGGTCACTTTGTCTTTCAATTGGCCGGGCATACTCATTCTTGAAGTATGGAAGGCTGCCCAGCAGTCCGGGATTCACAAAATTCATCTGGGTCCATAGATCAGTCAGCGAATTCTCAACAGGCGTACCGGTAAGAACTATCCTGTGCTCTCCCCTGAGCCTCGATACAGCCTTGTAAACAGCCGACCCCGGGTTCTTGATAACCTGGCTCTCATCAAGTATTATATAGTGGAACCTGAACCCGGTCATAATGTCAATATCCTGACGAACAGTGTGATAGCTTGACAATATGATGTCGTGATAGTCAAAGTAGCTGCTCGACTTCCTTCGCCCGGTTCCTTTGTAGGTATATACCTTCAGGGCCGGGGTATAGCTTCGTATCTCATTCTCCCAGTTATGCAGCAGTGAAGCCGGGACTATGATAAGCGAGGTTATACTTCCGGTACTGCCCTCCGGCTGAACGCCACCCTTATTGTGCAGAAGAACCGCAAGAGCCTGGATTGTCTTGCCCAGCCCCATATCATCGGCCAGGCAGCCACCAAGTTTGTTTGCCTGCAGGAAAAGCATCCAGTTGAACCCCTCCTTCTGGTAGGGCCTCATCTCAGTTTCGAGCCCGGCCGGCAGTTCAGTGGCGGGTAGTTTTTCCGGCATTATCAGCTTCTCAAGATGCCCGCCTGTTTCGGTATCACCTTCTCCAATCGCCCTGTTCAGAACCGGAAAGTGCTGTTTGTGGATCTTGAGAATCACATTCTCCTCCCTTCCGAACCCGAAAACATCGCGGTATTTTGCGAACCATGCCTCGGGAAGTATTGCAACCGTCCCGTCGGGCAGTACAAACTCCCTTATTCCTTCCATAATATTCCGGCGCAGCCTCACAAAGGGAATCCTGAAATCGCCAAATAGCACTTCAGCCTTCAGGTCGAACCAGTCATTGGTGATTGAATAACCTGCCGTGATTTCTACCGGGCCCAGGAAATACCTCTTCTCCAGACTCCCGGTCCTGATCTCAAAGCCGGCTGCAGCCAGTTCACGGTGATTCCTGTTAACAGCCTCTATAAGCGAAATCAGTTCGTCACCATGAATGCCTTCCGGCCTGAATACTGTAAAGTGAATGTTATCGTCCGAG
>VGGM01000220.1 GCA_016868515.1 Bacteroidota bacterium
AATTTCGGCAGTTACGACAACCTTGCAGGCACCCCCATTATCAACCAGCCACAGGTGGCTATACTGGGGACCGGGGCCGTAAGGAAAACACCGGCAGTTATTGAAACCCCCGATGGTGACCTTATAGGTATCAGGCAGGTAATGATTCTTTCGCTGAGCTACGACCACCGGATAATTGACGGGGCACTGGCCGGCCGTTTCCTCAGAAGAGTAAGGGAAATACTTGAAAACTACGAAAGTCAGTAGCGTTGCATACCTGACCTCAGGACACCGGTTATGAAATTTGGTCAGATAAAACTGACGATTGGCAAAAAAAAAGTGATGTTTGGTAAAAAGGGTTGCCAGTGGTGACCCTTTTTTACTATTTTTATCTAATTTAGTTTTTTTAATTAGTCAAGCCTTAAGAAGGCATTTTTTCTGATAAATTGGAAGAAGTATATAATCTGGCAACGGGAACCCAAAGATCTGATTGAAGACAAAAAGAATCGCTTTGCGGATTCCCATGAGTTTCTTCATCAAATTGAACGCCGTTGCAGCCATTATCATGTTAATCTTATCACCTTCAGCACCTTTGAGATAGTTTCTTAACATCCGGTAGTCACTTTTGAGATGTCCGATTATTGGCTCGATCGCTGCTCTTCTTCGGAAGCGTTTTCGGTCCCGGGATTTTTCGTAGGGAGTTTTACCTTTTCCTGACTCAGGCCTTTTTATCTCGACACCCAATACCTTCTTAGCTCCCTTGTAACCCCTATCAACCAATGCAGTCTTTGGCAAAACACCCAAAATATCTTCCACCTGTTGAAGCTGAGGCTCAAGTGTATGCCCATCATACGGATTACCCTCGAAAGCCAGAGCTCCTACTATTATTCCACTGGTCTTTGTTATTACAAGGCCACTCTTGTTACCAAACTCATATTTCTTATGATCCTTACCCTTTGATATGCACTGAACGTGAGGCTCATGGAAACTATAGAGTTTGTTCTTACTATCCCTCTTTTGCCCCAGTACCCTGTAATAAAGCCAAAGCATCTCGTCATAGAGATCCAGCCTGTCTTTATCATCCAGACTTCTCTCAATATCTCTTACCAGTCGTCCGGCAATGGTCTTTATCTTGCGGGCAGCAGCCATCGCCTTCTTCCTTCTTTTGGGGTGATCTCTGTGACGTTGGTCGATCATTAACTGCCCCAGAACTCTTGCGTAACTTTGTCTAAGAATGATACCTTCCTTCTCGGCAATCTTCCAGCATCTCTCAATGATCTTCTTATGCAGCTTGGTGTCAGTAGGAAAGGTGATATTCTTCTCTTGTACAGTTGTGTCTATTAATACTTCCTTCTCAGTGACCTCCTGGGGTGAGAACAGACTTAAACTGAGTTTGAGCAGCTTCTCTGCTCCTGATGCTCCTATTCGCTTGCGAAAATGAACAAACTCGCTTGGATCAAATGGCTTATCAAATTGAAAGTAAGTCTCACCACAGAAGTATTGCCAGTAGGGATTCTCTATCCACCTGGCGGCATATGACTCATCAGATAGGTTATACATCTGTTTTAAAAGCATGCTGCCTACCATCTTGCGAACAGGTACTGCCGGTCTACCGGTATAATGATAATACTCCTCAAAATCCTTTTCCACTGATTTCCAGTCTATTCTGCGACTGAGTTCAACCAGTTCATGATTCATGTTGATAATACTGACCAATGGTACTTTGAAGACATTCAACTGTGGGTTCTTTTCGCTCTTTCCTATCATTTCTGCAAGGTTTTTCCCGAATTTACCCAAAACCTTGCAAATTGACAAATTATGTTTTCAACATATATTGTTAATTATCAACAATATAGACTGTTTTTAAGGGTCGACTAATTATTTTGCCCCGTATACTATGAAAACCCGACTTCTCTGTTTCCTTTTCCTTTTTACAGGTTTATCTGTAACAGTCACCGGCCAGACCCGTTCCGATGTAAGGGATTTTTTCAGCCAGGCTGAAATGTATGTGCTGTTCGAAGAATACCCCGAAGCCCTCCCCTCTTATATCAGCCTTCTTAAGTTATACCCCGACAACGCCAATTTAAAGTACCGGATCGGGCAGTGTTACATTAATATACCGGGGCAAAAGGAGAAGGCAGTGCCATTTCTTGAGGATGCCGTTAAGAACATCAGTCCGAAGCACAGACAGGGAAGGCTCAAGGAGAAAACTGCACCATCAGATGCCCTTTACTATCTTGCAAATGCATACAGGGTAAACAACCGGTTGAATGAAGCCATAGAGACCTACAACCGGTTCCTCGAAAACATGGATCACAGGGTATATGACTCAACCATTGTAAGGTTCCAGCTTGAAACCTGCCATAATGCCTTGAGAATGATGGAGACGCCACTCTATGTCAGAAAGGTTAACCAGGGAGATAATATTAACGACAGGTTTTCCGATATAAATCCGGTTGTCACGCCGAACGAAGATCAGATCTTTTTTACCAGGGTACTTCAACTCAGACGTGCCCTTTTCTGGTCAAACTACCGCGACGGGGCCTGGAGCGGTCCTTATGACATTGTTCCCGACCTCCGGGTAGATGACAAGTTCTACCCTACCTCCATATCACCTGACGGGAAGACACTCCTTCTCTATTCCGACTTCGACTATATTGGCAATATATACGTTTCCAGGCTCGTAAACGGCACCTGGAGCCCGGTAGAAAAGCTGAATGAAAACATTAACACCAAATTCTGGGAATCTCATGCCACCATATCGCCCGATGGAACGAAGCTCTATTTCTCCAGCAACAGGAAAGGCGGTTACGGCGGGCTTGATATCTACGTTTCACATATTGATTCAACAGGCAACTGGGGTCCTGCTGTAAACCTCGGTCCGGTTATCAACACCCCGTATCATGAAGATACTCCGTTCCTGACAGAAGATGGTAAAACACTCTTTTTCAGTTCACGCGGCCATTACAACATGGGCGGATATGATATTTTCTACACTAGTATGTTCGATGACGGGGAATGGTCGGTACCCCTCAATGCCGGATACCCCCTCAACACTACCGATGATGATCTGTTTTTCATGCCGGTAGGTAAAGGCTATCAGGGCTATATTGCAAGGTATGACGATACGGGCTTCGGAGAGCAGGATATATACCGCATTGAGATATTCTCTGACGACCATCCCCGCAAATTTCTTATCAGGGGTATTACCAGAATTCAGGATCTGCGTTCCGACTTGGCAGAAAGCATCAGGGTTACCGTAAAGGACCTTAATGAGGCCAATACTGTAATTGTGGTCTATACCGACCCGGCCACCGGAAAATATGAATTTGAAGTAAAGCACGGCGACTACGAAATAACCTTCGACGCTGACGGCACGGTGAAGGAGGTTAAAAAGATATCTCTGCCGCTCGATCATCCGGGCGATACGCTTGCCATTGCCCTCACAGAACTCGGGAAGAATGATTACGAGGCAGAGCTGAGAGTCCTTTCCGATTCCATAATCACCGTCCGGTCGGGCGACACTATCCAGATTGACCTGTATACAGAACCAAAGTCGCTTCTTGAGGTGCTGGTTATGAACTCGGGCAGCATTGTGGCCGCTAACAGGTACAATACAACCGATACCGCATTTGGTTACAGGTTCGTACCGCAGCCTGGCAAAAACATTGTTGACTTCAGCCTTACCGACATGTTCTCAAACAATGCCACTGCAAGAGTGATTGTTGAGAGAGGTCTGGAACCCGAACGGGAGACAATTACCCGCCCGGAGTATGCCCGCGTGGTTGCCGACAGGCAGGTGGCTGCATTCCTCGAAATACTGAAACAGAACGCCGATGAAGACCTCAGGAAGGTTATCGCATCGGTTGATCCGAAGAAACACAAATTCGGAACCATCGATGATGTTATTTCTCACCTTAAGGATGTAGCAGCGAGTAAAGGCATTGATCCTGAGAGGGTTGATAAACTGGCACTCAAGACAGCAGTTGTTAATAACATCCTTACCCAGGCAGCCGTTGACTTACTGGAA
>VGGM01000221.1 GCA_016868515.1 Bacteroidota bacterium
GAGGATAATGTAAGGCCGGTAACTGAAGAGTGTTCTTGTTTTGCGAGCGATCTTACCGCAACAGCTTTCGTCCAGAGTGAAATGAGATTATAATCGCGGTTTATGACCTCTATCAGAAGGTTATGGTATTGCGGAACAAAGCCCGGATAAAAATGATGAAGCGATTTGAGTTTGTCTTCGTTGTCAGAGATGTCAACACTGCAGATCAGTTTTGGTTTAATTGACTCATCCACAACAAGGTCTATCATTTCCAGGGCAAAATTGACGCTCTCAACAGTCCCGGTATCAAGGTTCTCCCTGATTCGTGCGATATGCTGGCTGTCGTAAGTGATTGAGAGCAGACTGAAAAGGAAGTCGGACCACCAGTTCTTCTCCCTGGCCAAAGCCTCTTCCAATTCGCTGTTATCCGACCTTTTGAGTGTTACTGCGGCCTGAATATGCCAGGTCAGTATCCCTATCACCTCTGAAATAAACTGAAGCATCTTGTCAATCTCCTCTGCCGGAACCCTGTAGTTATTCCGAACAAGTATTTCAGCTGCCTTCCCCCTGATAACCCTAGAATTTGTGCGAAGCATCTGATAAATAAAGCCTGAAGCCTCGTTAAAGTAACTTTTACCCAGAACGCCAAGAAGGTTCTTCATCATTATGGTATGCCCCGAACTTCTCAGGAATACACGGATAATCTCTCCGGAAGTTCCGGAGCCTGCCCTTTCAAGTACCGAGATTGCATCAATGGCCGTTTCGGGTCTGGCAACAAGTTCACATACTTCCGGAGTCATATCAGTAATACCATGCTTACTGATCATCACTATGGCTGCCCTCTTTGATGCCGGTGAACCATCTCTGAGTGTGCTTAGCAGGCTTGCTGGGGATGGTGTTCTTGTACCTGAGAGCAGTTCGACGGTTTCCCTCCCCGGAGATGTATCAAGGAAGGTGTCTTTTCTGAAATGCTCTCCCGCAGATATTTTTGCTGCCGTATCACCGGCCTTTTTCCTGGTTTCACTGGAGAATCCTTTTCCGGCCGATATAAACTTAAGTGCAGGAACCAGATACAGATCTGAGGCCTCGCCAGCCAGAATTATCAGTTCATCTGCAAGCAACCCTTTCCCATTGTTTTCAAGTATGGAAAAGTCCTGATCAATTAGCGCAGGGTATGCAGCCCTGAGAATCATTCTTGCCTGAAAGGTGCCAACAGCCCTGTCGGTTAAAATCTCCTGACCGTTTGTGCCGGCAGTATGCCTGGTATCATCGAGCGTTCTGATTATTGCCCCACGGTATTCCCTGTAGAGCTTGAGACCCGACAATACCCAGATTACGGTAATGGCAAGAAGCACCCATGAGAAGCTTATCAGCCTTCCTACCACGATTATTCCCAGTCCGGAGAGCAGCAGTCCCGATGCCAGTGCCGCAATCTCATTAACCGTACCGTCAACGATTGACTGAACATCATGCCTGACTTTCTCATTTATAGTCTGATAAATAACCTTGAATGACGGTGTCTCTACTGCGTCCCTGAGTGCCTTTGAAAAGAGCCTTGACAGCGCCAGAATAAGAAAGAATAACATAAAACCACCAGCGGCGGGTGTATACCCAAATGAGGAACCAAGACCGGCGGCGGCGGCAGTGAATATCATAAGCAGAAACGGAGGCAGCAGGAGTATGACTTTCAATCCGTAATTCCTGATAAGATATGAAAATAGAAAGGTCTTCAGAAAAAGGGTAAATATCATCATGCTGCCTATAAACTTACCAAGGAAACTCGCCATATCAGCCTCAAGAGGATATTGCTCGCGGGTAACCGCCATGAATGAATACTGTACAAAGAATGCTGTCATAACTGAAACGGCAACAAAGACCCCCATATTAAAAATGTAGGAATCCTTCCGGAACATGGTTATCGCCGCGGAAACCGACCCCTTTCTCAATGCTGCTGTATCACCCATGGAATGAGTTCTGCCAATAATATGCTGCAGAAATGTGCCGACAAGTACCGCTACAGCACTGAGCAGTATTATGTTATGAGTACTGAGCCCGAAGGAGAGGAGGACCGGAATGGCGTAACTGCTTATTATTATTCCTATAATCAGCCCGGCATCGATCAGACCGAAAAGCCTCTTCCCCTGCCTAAGTGTAAATAGCCGGCCTGACGTTCCCCAGAAACCCAGCATGGCCAGAATGTTCAGAGGGCCCATCATCACAAAAATCGTAAATACAACAGGTTTCGAAACTTCCCCGAGCATAAGCAGCCAGAGGATCAGTGTAATGACAGTAACAACAAAAAGATTTAAAACGGCGAAGTACCGGAACTTCATCCTTGTCTGAATGAATGAATGAGTAAAGCGAAGTAAGTATTATTCCGGCCATGCCTGAAACCACATAGGCCCTGGCCATCATGGTTTCGTCGTAGAGAGCCAGAAACAATGAGTGCGCGCTAATGTCGAACGCACCATAGAACAAACCCAGGAAAACCGATTGTGACAAAAGGAGGGAAACCATCGTTTCTTCGCCGGCTTCAACCCCCAGTAAATGCAATAGTCTGTTCTTCATTCCGTGTTGCTGGCAAAAATATCCATAAAAGTAGAAAAATATTAAACATTAGTATTAACCTTGATACTAAATTTGGTAATTAAGATATTATTCCTACTTTTAGTCAATGTTTGACGACGGCAACATATCTGACAGAACCATTATCAAGCGCCGGGAAGTTGTTTTCATTCTGCTTTCCGGTTTCTTTTTGGGAACCCTTGCCATACTCAATATTCTGGGCATTTCCAGGCAAATTGACCTTTCGTTCTCTCTCTTCGGCACAAAAATTCCTTTCATAGTTTTTGTCGGTGTGCTTCCTTACCCGGTAACGTTCCTCTGTACCGACTTTATCAGCGAACTGTACGGCAGGAAAAGGGCCAACCTGGTTGTATGGACAGGGCTTATACTGAATTTGTGGGTTATTTTTATCATGTGGGTTGGCGGTTCCCTCCCCCCTCATCCGGCAACCGGCCCCGATGGCCTTCCGCTGCTCGATGACCCCCAACGTACATTCTTCCAGATACGGCAATGGACTTTCGGGGCTACTGCTGCTTCAATGGTGGCATACCTCACAGCACAGTTCGTCGATGTTCATCTTTTCCATTTTTTCAAGAAAATGACTAAAGGGAAAGCCCTGTGGCTGAGAAATAACGGATCGACTCTTACAAGTCAGTTCATCGACTCACTTGCAGTTGTCTCAATAACCTGGTTTTTCAATAAAAGCGCTATATACATTGAACCCGGCGAAACCGTTATGCATGCGCTATTGATTCTGATCGGTTCGAACTATGTATTCAAGATGGTTTCAGCCCTCCTCGATACACTCCCGTTTTATGTCGGTGTAAAATACCTCACACGGTACCTGCAGATAGACAACATGTCAGAATACAGGAAAGAAGAAGAGTTAGCAGCCTGAACCACGTATCCTTTCAAGCAGCAGATGATGATCAGCATGCAGAGTGTCAATTACCAGCCGTGCACGCAAGTAGTATGGTTCACGGTCAGCGAGCCTCTCTTCTATATATCGACGAAGTGATTCCCCTTTCAAACCTGCCAGTAAAGGCCTCGAACCCTGTGATTGTTCAAGACGTGATGCCAGTGCAGCAGGGCCAAGCCTGAGGTAAACGGTAATTCCAGTAAGATTCATGTAATCCATATTGTCGCCGAAACATGGTGTCCCTCCTCCGGTGGCAACCACAACATCATCGCCCGACCCAATCTCTCTCAGCACTGCCGATTCTCTCATCCTGAAATAACCCTCGCCCTTCTCACTGAAAATTGCACTTATGGCAACTCCCTCCCGTCTTTCAATCTCCCTGTCAAGATCAATAAAGGGAAGCCTTGCAAGCCTGGCCAGTCTCCTCCCCAGGGTGCTCTTGCCACTGCCCATAAACCCTGTCAGGTATATCTTCATGCTAAAGTTCCAGTTTCATCTGGGCCGGGTCATCTCCCCGGGAAGGCTTTGCTTCAG
>VGGM01000222.1 GCA_016868515.1 Bacteroidota bacterium
ACCTGATACCTGATACCTGATACCTGATACCTCATACCCTATATCCTAACCAGCTTTGCAAACCTCAGGAGCAATTTTCTGCGACCTGAGTCTTCAAAGTCAATAACGGCAGTGGTATCGGGAGGCCGGCCTTCAATTGAAACTACCAATCCGTTGCCGAACCGCTCGTGACGAACCCTGTCGCCTGCAGTAAGTTCACCATCGTAAATTCCCCCCTGCTGTTCACTGCCTGTTGAGGCCGATGGTTTAATCCTCTTCATTGATGGTTTGAAAGCACCATAACCCGATTCGCCTTCGCGGCTGAAGCCTTTGCCCGGGTGGTGTACGTCTTTGCCCGGCGGGTACGATGAACCATGAGAACCGGTACTGCCTCCGGAACGGAACGACCCGCCACTGCCGGGCAGACGACTTCCAGACTGAGGTGAAAAACCCGGGACTGAAGCATCGGCCGGCCTGCGGCCCGGCACAATCTCGGCCACAAACTGCCGGTCTATCTCCTTCAGAAAGCGGCTGGGATTACAGCTTTCAAGATTGCCCCACTTGTACCGGTTGAGGGCAAAACTAAGCGTGGCACTCTTCATGGCCCTCGTTATAGCCACATAAAAGAGTCGCCGCTCTTCCTCAAGCTCCTTCGCCGTGCCCGATGACATTAGTGACGGAAACAGATTCTCTTCGAGTCCGGTTATATATACATACCTGAATTCCAGGCCCTTGGCCGAATGAACCGTCATCAGGGTCACCTTGTCATTCTCTTCGCCATCGTTGGTGTCCTGGTCGGTCAGGAGCGAAACAGTAGCCAGGTAGGAATCGAGTCCCGACGGCTCACCGTTGGTTTCGGCAGCCTCCGAAAACTCCTGGATGGCATTCAGCAACTGCTCGAGGTTCTCAAGCCGCGATATCTCTTCAATGGTTTTTCCCTCACGGAACTCAGACAGGATACCCGATTGTGCAGCTACCTCGCGGGCTATTGTGAAAGCATTAACAGCAGATGAGCGTGACATGAAGAGGTTTATAAGGTCAACAAAACCCTTTATGCGCGAACAGGTACCGGCATTGAACTGCCCCTTCAGCTGCTCAATGTTGCAGGCAATATCCCAAACGGGTACCTGGTGCTCTGTGGCAAGTTCAAACATGCGAACCACGGTGGTGTCGCCAATGCCCCGCTTCGGGTAGTTGACTGACCGGCGGAAAGCCTCCTCGTCGGCCGGATTTACAATCATGCGGAAATAGGCCAGTATGTCCTTTATCTCCTTGCGTTCGTAAAACGATAACCCACCATACACCCTGTAGGGTATGTTGCGCTTTCTAAGGGTCTCCTCGAATATGCGCGACTGGGCATTGGTGCGGTAGAGTATGGCAAAATCGGTCCATCGCGCCTGCCCGTTATGGAAGGTCTCGAAAATATCGGAAGCCACCCTTACACCCTCCTCCGAGTCGGTGAAGGTGGGAAATATCCTCAGTTTTTCACCCACCTCATTTTTCGAGAAGATGGTTTTGGGAATCTGGTTGAAGTTCTTGTCAATAATACTGTTGGCAGCATTGACGATGGTCTGCGTTGACCGGTAGTTCTGCTCAAGCTTGAATATGCGGAACTCGGGGTAATCGTTCCTGAAATCGAATATATTGTCAATACGGGCACCCCTGAAAGAGTAGATGCTCTGTGCATCGTCGCCAACAACGCAGATGTTCCCGTGAAGGGCCGATAACTGCCTGACTATAAGGTATTGCACGTAGTTTGTATCCTGATACTCATCGACAAGCAGATAGGAGAATTTTTCCTGGTAGCGGCGCAGCACCCCGGGAAAATCCCGGAACAGAATGTGCGTGTTCACCAGCAGGTCATCAAAGTCCATGGCATTGGCCCTGAAGCACCTTGCAGCATAGAGTTTGTATATATCGGCCAGCAGGGGAACCTTTGCCGCCTTGTCGCGTTCAAGGAACTGGGCATTACCGGCATACACCTGTGCTGTAATGAGGTTGTTCTTTGCCGATGAAATGCGGGCTGCAATCTGCCCGGCATTGTATACCTTGTCGTCGAGGTTCAGCTCCTTAATTACCTGCCGTACCACCTGCTTTGAATCGGCTGCATCGTAAATGGTGAAGTTGTGCCTGTAGCCAAGCACTTCGCCCTCGGTGCGCAGAATGCGTGAGAAAATTGAGTGGAACGTACCCATCCACAGGTATTTCGAGGCCTCGGTTCCAACCACACCGACAATCCTCTCCTTCATTTCGCGGGCTGCCTTGTTGGTGAAGGTGAGTGCCAGTATCTGGTAGCTGCGTATGCCCTTGCCGAGGAGGTGTGCAATGCGGTAGGTGAGCACGCGCGTTTTACCGGCGCCGGCGCCGGCAATAACAAGAGCCGGGCCCTCGGTGTTGAGTACCGCCTGGCGTTGTGCATCATTCAGTGAATCAAGATAATCCATTAGCAGTTGGGATGGCACGGCTCCGGGTTCCGACCATAAGCAAAAATAGTAACAGCGTTCCAAAGTTGCTTACCTTTTTGGACTCATGCTGAAAAACTTATCAACAGCAGTCGGCCGGGTTGGATAGAAAATTTATTGCTATAATTGCAGGGAATTATACGAAACCTATTTGAGTTGCGTTAGAACATTCAAACAGGCGTGCCTGTGAAATACCTGAGCCTGATTATATTGATACTCCATGCATTGCCTGCCGCGGGTCAGATTTTCGCACCCGGGGCAAATGCCATGCGTTCCACCAGTTACCCGGGCGGCTACACCCCGAATCATGCAGTTTATATTTTCTGCAGCAACGGAACCACAACCGGCTCGCTAAGTGCCAACAGTCCGGGCGGAACCGCGCCGTTTACCTTCGAGTGGAAGCGGTGGAGCGTGGGTGATAATGGCTTTACCGTGCCGGTGCACACCGATGCAGGGGTGCCGGCTTCGGCGCTGACGGGGCTGCCGGAAGGGGGCTACAGCGTGCAGATTACCGACGGAGGCGGATACGATACCACCCTTATAGCGTGGCTGCACCTTTCGCGGCCCACAGCCGTGGCCAGCCTGCTGGACCGCCGTTGCGACTGGGTGGCACTGAAGGGGGTGGCCGCCGCCGATACATTCTTCTACTACCAGCCTGTGACCGGACAGGCTACCAGGCTGCCGGCAACACGGACATTTATTTGGAGCTCGACACCCGAATCGGCGATTCGCTTCCCGACTGTCGAACTGAACCCGGTGACTTACACCCCTCCGCTTGATGATGTAACATATAAACTGGAGGTTACCGATAATTTTGGTTGTATAAGCGACTCTTCTTTCTTCTATGAATCTATTCACGTCAAAGCCGATTTCGACGTTGAGCCGGCCGAAGGGGAAGCACCACTGGAAGTATTATTCACCGACAAATCGATAAGGGCCTCAACATACCTTTGGAAATTTGGCGATGACTCCATGTCCGTGCAAACCGGGTCGGTGTCGCACATCTATTATACGCCGGGTACCTACCAGGTGACATTAATAATAGAGAGTTCCCTGAATTGTGTTGACTCTGTTGTTTCGGAGCAGATTACGGTTGAACCATCGTCGCTTTCCATACCAAATGTATTTACCCCCAACGGCGACGGCATTAACGAATACTTCCTTCCCGATATCACCTCGCTGAGGTTTATCGATATTCAGATATTCAGCCGTAGCGGGAAACCTGTTTACAGCTTCAGGGGAGAGGGCGAACGGCTTAAGAACTGGGAGGGCTGGGACGGAACCGTAAACAACTCATCGGCTAAAGCCTCACCCGGCCTCTATTACTATGTTGTCCGCGCAATTGGCTGGGATAATGTGGTTTACGGGACAAAGGAGCACAGGGGATTTCTCTATCTGTACAGGTGATTGAATGGCGTAGTGGCGTAGTGGCGTAGTGGCGTAATGGCGTAATGGCGTAGAATGAGGCTGCGCCTCGGTGAGCTCACCCGGTAAACTGGGCTCGGTTCTGGTTGCATGCTTAAGGTTTTACATACCCTCCACCCTG
>VGGM01000223.1 GCA_016868515.1 Bacteroidota bacterium
CCCAGGCAGCTGTCCCTGCGCCCTGAACCGAGACCGGCGACAGCCGGGCGAGCTCACGACCGAAGGGAGTAACCCTGTACACTGTACACTGTACCCTGTTGCCTGTGACCGTTACGCCTCTACGTCTCTAAGTCCAAATTCTTCAACATCATTGATATACTCATTGGCATTGAGACAATTGGATAACAGAGAAGCTTCATCAACAAAGTCAATACATTCACCATACATAAGCCTGTCAGCCTGATTCATGTCAGGTGAAACATTTTTTCAAAATTCTTTTCCCAACACTTACTTATTACTCAGCATCTCTTTAATTCCACCAATGGAGCTTAGAATTCCGGTTGCTTCAAACGGCATATAGATCGTCTTGTTGTCTCTTCCCGATACCATTGCCTGAAGTGTATCAATATATTTTGTGGCAATCAGATAGTTAATAGGGTCTCCGTTTTTGGAACTGATGGCATTGGTGACAAGCTTAATAGCCTCAGCTTCTGCCTCGGCAGTTCTAATTCGGGCCTGAGCTTGTCCTTCTGCTCTTAAAATTTCAGATTGTTTCTCTCCTTCTGCCTTCTTGATCTCACTCTCCCTGAACCCTTCTGCTTCAAGTATCTGTGATCTCTTCTTACCTTCTGCTTCCAGAACAGATGCTCTTCTGTCGCGTTCAGCCCGCATCTGCTTTTCCATGGCCTGCTTAATGTCTTCGGGTGGATTAATATCTTGCAGTTCAACACGGTTTACCTTTACACCCCACTTATTAGTTGCTTCGTCCAGGATGGTCCTGAGTTTTGAATTTATTGTATCTCGCGAACTCAGCGATTCATCAAGTTCCAATTCGCCAATAACATTTCTGAGTGTGGTTTGTGTTAGTTTCTCAATAGCGTCGGGGAGATTCTCTATCTCATAAATAGCTTTGACGGGATCCATTATCTGGAAATATAGCAGGGCATTTATCTGTACATTGACGTTATCCTTGGTAATTACGTTCTGCTTCGGGAAATCATAAACGGTTTCACGGATATCAATTTTGTATTTAATCCTGAATCTGATATGCTTCTGATCATCCATGCCCTCCTCAACATATCGCCATGAAATTTCTCTTGGCTTATCAATAATAGGCCAGATGATGTTAATTCCTGATTGTAACGTCCGACTATATTTTCCAAGTCGTTCGATTACCATAACTTCTGCCTGCTGTACAATTTTAAATCCTGCGATAGCAAAGATTAATACAAAGAGAGCAATAGCTACTGCAATGATAATGGGTCCCATAATTTTTCAATTTAAAGGTTTAACAGTTAATATAATACTATCTATTTCAAGAATCTTAACCGAAGTACCAATTTGAATTATTTCATTATTTAAAGATCTCGCGTTCCAGTCATCACCATCTATTTTAACCCTTCCTGTTTTTTTCGCATAATTTATTTCCTCTGTCACTATTCCTGTTTTATCAAGGAGAGCATCTTTGTTGGTTCTGACTTTATTACTGCCATAACCATACCTCATCAGTACCGGCCTGGCCAGAAAATAAGCAAGGCCCACCCCCAGTGCGAACAATAATATCTGCCATTTCGTATCAAGATTAAAGTAGTTACCAACGGCGGCAAAAAAGAAGCCGATACCAATTGACGCAGAGATAAATCCTGCAGTGAATATCTCAAAAATGAAAGCGATTATTCCAATTACTATTAATATATGCCAGGTTTCCATTTTTATATTTGTTTAACGGGTTTGAATATTGAATAAAGCAGTTTCAGCTAAAATTATTCAGGCGATTTGTCGGTTGAAGCTATTTGTGATTAGGAGTTGAGGGCAATTTTAATCATACTTTTGACTCTTGATTTCAAATTTAAGAAGCGAAGGAATTAAAAGCAAATTTATTTTTGGGTGTTTGGTAGTTTATTCAGCACCCGGGTCAAAGTACATTCGCCATACTTATTTATTACCACATCTGACCAGGTGGAGTCCGGTTCCTATTTCATATCCAGTCTAAATCAATTGCCTCAAGATCATCGGTTGGATAACCATATTCCTTTATTAAAAGGTCCTTATCAAATGAAAGTTTTTTTGGATCAACTATCATGTTAAGTAACTGGTCAATCCAGGATACTTCCGTTAATAAACGTTCTTTCATATAGGTCATAATCTGCATACCAGGTTCGACACTTCCATACCCGCTGACGAACAGATCATCAACCAAAGCATAGTGAAGCCTCTGACGAAAAGTATATAAGAAAAGAAATGTCATGCCGACATCCCCAATATTATGGTGTCGATGAAAGTTGCCAAATAGCCTTAAAAAATCGGTTACATCACCTGAAAGCTCATCATCCTCAGGAATGCCTCTTTTGAAAACGTGAAACATAAATTCGCCCGGGGTAGTATTATAATTCAATTGCCTTAGCATGGAGGCTATCATCTTGTACCTGATATGCCCGGGCAGATAATCCTTGAGTTCATCTTTATCCCAGCTTAAAGAAGACGAACGAGCTTCGAGCTCATAGAGCGTATCCAGTAATTTCTCTGCAAGTAACATAGGTGGGTTCATATCGCCGTTTTTGAATCCTAATAGCTTTCGAATAGCTTTTTAAGCTCTTTCTGCCTGTTCCTCATTCCACCAACTTTATAACCCATAGTTCCACCCCGCTTTCTGGTCTCTTCCAGCAGGACTGACTGCCAGAAGATAAGCCTGTCCCATGTCTCAGATACTCTTTTTTTTACATAACTATACAACTCCTCCTCCGCTAACTGCTGATTGGAGGATTCAGCAAGAACCGATTTTATTTCAGTTCTTGAATTCATTTCTCTTGCACGTTCCCATCTGTCCATATTACAAAGCATTAAGTTAGTAAATTCAACTCAATGCATCACGAATACACATTACCGGAAGGTGATTTCCAACATTTTTGACGAACCGTCCGCATCTCTTTACCACCGTGGTGTTGACTCGGTTGGTATCCGGTTAAGGATTCCTGATGCAATTCAAAGATAAGAATTATTTCAATACATCAGCCCTGGCAGTTCTGTCCCCTCTGTACCAATTCTCACTCGACCGAAGGGAGTAACCCTGTTGCTCCCCGGCCGCCGGCCGCCGCCCTGCGCCTTTCCCCCCGCCCTCCGCCCTGCCTTGTCAGCCATAGCTCTTCGAGGGCCGTATGTATGTAGCCTTGCTTTGCCAACCTTAGCATTGCGGAGGTTGGGCGAAGGTCCTTTAGCGAAGGCTGGCGCCCTTCACTCCCCGGTCGCCGGCCGCCGGATGCCAGCCGCCCTTTCCCCCATACCTCATACCCCACACCTCACACCTCACACCCCATACCCCATACCTCTGAAGAATTATATCTAAAAGCATATAAAATAATAAAATGTACTAAAAATATATCAGATTACATATAAATGATTATATTTGCTCATAATTATATTTAAAAGCATATAATGAATTGGTTGGCTGAATTTGTTAAGAAACGCAGAAAAGAAGCAGGACTCACACAGGAGCAATTTGCTGAACGGGCTGGTGTCGCCTTAACGGTGGTACGAAAAATAGAGCAGGGACAGACGAACCTCAATCTGGATAAAGTCAATCTGGTGCTGATGATGTTCGGACACGAGTTAGCCCCGGTTAACAGTAAAGAACTTGACAAATGAGACAGGCGAAGGTATATTATAACGATCGCCTTGCCGGGCTACTCACTGAAACCAATGAGGGTGATTATCTCTTTCAGTACGACACCGGATATGCAGAAGAGTATCCAACCGACTTCATAACGTTTACTATGCCGGTTACCTCAGAACCGTTCACCGATAAACGTTTATTCCCCTTTTTTGAAGGGTTGATACCCGAAGGATGGCTGCTGGATATAGCATCAGAAACCTGGAAGATTAATAAGAATGACCGTATGGGATTGCTTCTGGCTTGCTGCCGGAATTGCATCGGAGCGGTAAGTGTTGTACCAATTC
>VGGM01000224.1 GCA_016868515.1 Bacteroidota bacterium
ATGGCAAAAGGAGAGTAAAGGGCGTATGGGCGGCTGCGCCGCCGCATGGAGCATGTAGCATGGAGTATGGGGAATGGGCGTATGAGGGTGTATAAGGGCCGCGCAGAAGGGGAGTTTCGGATGCCGGATGCCGGCCGCCGGCCGCCATTTTTTCTAAATCAGAAATCAGATATCGTCAATCTGATATCAGACATCCCTTCACCGCTTTATGCCATCCTTCAATCCGTTGCGCTGCTTCACCGGCGTCCATAAAGGGGCTAAACCTCCGTTCCTCCTGCCAGTGATGGCTGAGTTCATGCGCGCCGCTCCAGTACCCTGTTGCCAGACCGGCCAGGTATGCGGCCCCAAGTGCTGTTGTTTCGGTTATCCGAGGTCGTACCACTGCGCTCTGCAGAATGTCGGCCTGGAACTGCATAAGAAGGTTGTTAACCACCGCTCCGCCATCAACCCGGAGTTCCCTGATATCGATACCGGAGTCCCGCCTCATTGCCTCTATGACATCAAATGTCTGAAAGGCAATACTCTCAAGTGCCGCCCTGGCTATATGGGCAGCCCCTGTTCCGCGAGTTAGTCCGGTGATGGTTCCCCGTGCATTCTGGTTCCACCAGGGGGCGCCTAGGCCGGTGAAGGCGGGGACAAAAATTACCCCCTCCGATGAAGGCACCGAGGCAGCCATCTCTTCCACCTCGCCCGAACTGCCTATTATCCCCAGCGAGTCACGCAGCCACTGTACCACCGCACCGGCAATGAAAATACTGCCCTCCAGCGCATAATTCGTAACACCGTCAATTTGCCATGCCACCGTTGTCAGAAGCCGGTTTTCCGAAGCGGCCGGCGCAGTCCCTGTGTTCATCATCAAAAAGCAGCCTGTTCCGTAGGTATTCTTTACCATCCCCTTCTCAATGCACATCTGCCCGAACAGGGCTGCCTGCTGATCGCCCGCGATTCCTGCCACCGGTACCGGCGATATGATTCCTTCAGACGTAAGCCCGAATACTTCGGAGGAGGATCGGACCTCAGGCAGAACCGATGCCGGGATATCGAACAGATCAAGCAGTTCGCTGTCCCACTGAAGTGTATGGATATTGAAAAGCATTGTACGCGAGGCGTTTGAAGTATCGGTTACATGCAGCCGTCCCCGTGTCAGGTTCCATATCAGCCATGTATCGACAGTGCCGAATGCCAGTTCGCCACGACCGGCCATTGTCCGGGCACCGGCCACGTTGTCGAGTATCCACTTAAGCTTGGTTGCCGAGAAATAGGGGTCGATAACCAGTCCGGTTCTGGAAGAAATCATTGCCTCAAGCCCCTCCTTCCTGAGTTTGTCGCACATGTCAGAGGTGCGCCTGTCCTGCCACACAATGGCATTGCAGAGAGGTTTACCGGTTTTGCGGTTCCACACAACTGTTGTTTCGCGCTGGTTGGTTATGCCAATGGCTGCAATATCGGTGCTGGCTATTCCGGCCCGGGCCGCTGCCTCGACGGCTACTGCGGCCTGCGATGACCATATTTCACCGGGATTATGTTCAACCCACCCCGGATGCGGATATATCTGTGCGAATTCCTTCTGCGCTGATGCCACTGGTCGCCCTTCGCGGTTAAACAGGATAGCCCTTGAGCTTGTTGTGCCCTGGTCGAGAGCCAGTATGTACTTACTCATGGTAATAGTTTGATGCAATTTTCCGGTACTCCTCAACCTCTCTTTTCTGCCACCCGCTGTCGTATCCAAGCTCACGGGCCATTATCTCTGCTACCAGAGGTGCCGCCTTCAGGCTAGCCCTGGCATCGATAATCAGCGCACGGGTACGGCGCGACAGAACATCGGCTGCGGTGCATGGCATTTCGTTGCGCACAATCCATATCACTTCGGCTTCGGTATACGGGAGGCCCGAGGCAATCGGAATCCTGAGCATCTCATCAGCTTTCATCATCTCCTCAATTTCTGAAGCCCCGTTGCCATACATTCCCAGGCGGCCTTCTGCCCCCGCATTGACATGACATAATGAATCCATTTTTTTGGTTACACAATTCAAAGCAGGCAACAGTTTAGCCCCGATAGCGGCATTCAGCGTCTCCTCGGCCATAACCCTGTAGGTTGTCCATTTGCCGCCGGTTACCGAAACCAGTTGCGACGCCGACACGGTAATCTTGTGCCTGCGCGATATCTCCTTCGTCTTTTTGTTGTCGCCGTTACCTGCTACCAGTGGCCGCAATCCGGCAAAAATGCTTTTAATGTCGGAACGCATTGGTTTCCGTGCCAGGTAGCGCCCTGCTGTCGCGAGAATAAAGTCTATCTCATCCTCCAGTGCCACCGGTTCCTCCGAAACACTATCCACAGGTGTGTCGGTGGTGCCGGCAACCACCTTTCCGTACCACGGTATGGCGAACAGTACCCTTCCATCGTCGGTTTTTGGTATCATCAGCGCCGATGTGCCGCCCAGAAATGAACTGTCGAGGACGATATGCACCCCCTGGCTGGGCCTGATGGCCGGTCTGGCAAGGGGATTATCGAACTGGTGTATGGTGTCGGCAAATACGCCGGTGGCGTTTATTACCACCGACGCATTGAAGAGGTAATCGCGCCTGGTCATGCTGTCGGTCGCCCTTACCCCGGAAATGTGGCCGCTGCCAACTTTCAGCAACCCTGTAACCGGGAAGTAGTTGAGCACCACGGCGCCGCAGGCCCTCGCCTCACAGGCCAGCCACACCGCCATGCGGGCATCGTCGAAACAGCCGTCGTGATAGACAATTCCTCCATTAAGCTTATCGGTTCTGATAAATGGCAGCCGTTCAGCAACCTTTCTGCTGCCGATGAAATATGATTTCCCAAGGCTTAGTCTTCCGGCAAGAAAATCGTAGAATTTGAGACCCAGGTAGTATTTTGCAGCTTCATGCCATGAGTATACAGGCACTATGAACTCGCGGTTGCCGGTGATATGTGGTGCATGCCTGAGCATAAGGCCCCTTTCGCGGAGGGCTTCAATAACCAGCAACAGGTCTCCTTTTGCGAGGTACCTCACCCCGCCGTGCACCAGTTTGGTGCTTCGCGATGAGGTGCCCGATGCAAAGTCGTTCTTTTCGAGCAGAAGGGTTTTGTAACCCCTGGTGGCGGCATCGAGGGCAATACCCAGCCCGGTGGCTCCGCCTCCAATAATTATCACATCCCATGGCTCTCCGCCAATCTGCTTTAAATCAATTATTTGTGATGCCCGGTTCATTTCTGTTTCCCAATCTTGGAATTTGAAATAATATTAGTCAAAATTTATTGGCTCTTACCATGTGTTCAACGGATTTTTGCTGCCGGATTCCTGAATTCCGATAATTAAAAAAATGGTTAGATTTGTTACCAGCTATTGATTAAGTTCAAATAAGACATTAAACAACTATGAAGAATTTACTGAAGGTTACAGTACTGCTTATCGCAGTGCTATTCTTTGTTCAGAATGAGACAAATGCACAGCGCCGGCAGACGCGGAACGCCCCGGCACAACAGGCGCAGCAGCAGAAGGCTGTTCCGGTCTTTGTCGATGGTGAGGCACAGAAGGTACCGGCCTTCGAGAATCAGGAGGATTGGATACGCCACGACCTGTGGGTTGAGACAACCTTCGATTCCGACGGCGACGGTAAACCCGACCGCATGCATGTGGCCGTGACCCGCCCGAAACAGACAGAAACCGAAGGCCTTAAACTGCCTGTAATATATGAATCGAGTCCCTATTTTGCAGGAACCGCTTCGGGTGCGGTGCCATACCGCTGGAACGTGAAGCAGGAACTCAACACAGTTCCCCCTGTCAGGGTTCATGCACCCGACATTGTCCGACGCGGCGAGCGACCGGTTATTTCCAATTCACAGATACGCACCTGGGTTCCATACGGATTTATTGTTGTCCATTCATCGGCCCCCGGAACAGGCCTCTCGCAGGGCTGTCCACTGT